>JAJYGY010000050.1 GCA_021790555.1 bacterium | reverse complement strand
TACCTCCACCTGCCCCGGGCCGTGGAGGTGCTGGTCGAGGGGCTGGAGGCGTTTCCCGACTACCTTTTCACCCTGTACGACCACAAGGACCGCTACGCCCGCAGGGACGACGTGACCCGCGACCGCGAATCGATCCTGCTTTCAAAATCCACCCACTGGCGCACGGCCGAGTCCACCACCTGCACCCTGGCCATGGCCCGGGCCCTTTTCTTTTCGGTGCGGAAGGAGCTGCGGACCTACGGCATCAGCGACCGGGAACTTTACCGCCGCCTGCTGAAGCGCGGGGTCCGGCTGCTGGGGCCGGTTCCGGGGCTTTCGACCCACGTCAATTCGCATTCCTACAGCCCGCTGACGGACTGGGAGGCGGTCAACGCCCAGTGCCAAATTCCGCAGGAGAGCCCGGAATTCGCGTCGGCCGAGGCGAAGTGAGGGAGGGCTCTCCCGTCTTTGATTTCCGTTTTTCGGGGTGAACGATGTCGTTGACCGACAAGGAAAGGCAGGCCATCATCGAGGAAGAGGAGCTCCGCTTCCAGACCAGGACCCGCCTGGCCCGCGAACAGGGCCACGGGGCCGGCTGCAAGGGGCGCGCGGGCCGCGGCTGGATCTGGCTGGGGCTGATTTTCCTGGTGCTGCTGGCCGCGCACTGGTTCTTCTCCTGCGGCGCCTTCGCCCGATGCCACGACCAGGCCTACGGGTGCCAGGAATTCCGGTGCCCCTACATGCAGCAGCAGGGCGGCGCCATGGCGCCGGGACAGGAAAGGTCCGCTCCCTCCCGGAAAGGGGAGGCTTCGGGCCGGTGACGCGGAGCTGACAAGCACCTTCCAAAAAGCCCCTGCGCCGCAGGGGCTTTTTAATTTCCGCCGCGGGGCGAATCCCGGCGGCGCGTTTTCGAGGATCCCTTGAAATCCGGACTGGAGAAAGCCAGGGTCCTGGTCGAGGCCCTGCCCTACATCCGCAAGTTCGCCGGCAAGACTTTGGTGATCAAGTACGGCGGGGCGGCCATGCTGGACGAGGCGCTGAAGCGCAGCGTGGCCGAGGACCTGGTGCTGATGAAGACCGTGGGCATCCACCCGGTGGTGGTCCACGGGGGAGGGCCGGAGATCACCCTGGCGATGAAGAAGATGGGCAAGCAGGCCACCTTCGTGGACGGCCTGCGGGTGACCGACCTGGAGACCATGGAGATCACCGAGATGGTGCTGGTGGGCAAGATCAACCAGCAGATCGTGGGCTTCATCAACCGCCTGGGGCCCCTGGCGGTGGGGCTTTCGGGCAAGGACGGAAACCTGCTTTCGGTGCGCAAGCACAGCGGCAGGAGCCTGAAGAAGGAAAAGGGCGAGGTGGACCTGGGCTACGTGGGCGAGGTGGAGAAGGTGCACGGCGGAGTGCTGGAGGCCCTGCGGTCGCAGGGCTTCATCCCCATCATCGCGCCGGTGGGCCTGGGGGCCGACGGGCACGCCTACAACTGCAACGCCGATTCGGTGGCCGGCGCCGTGGCCTCGGCCCTGAAGGCCGAGAAGCTGCTGCTGCTGACCGACCAGCCCGGGCTGCTCGAGGACCTCAAGCGCCCCGAATCGCTGGTGCCCACCGTGCGCCTGAAGGAGATCCCCGGCCTGGTGAAGCGGGGGGTGGTGGACGCCGGGATGCTGCCCAAAATGGAGGCCTGCGAACGGGCCGTGCGCGACGGGGTGGGCAAGGCGCACCTGATCGACGGGCGCGTGCCGCACGCCCTGCTGCTGGAGATCTTCACCGACCAGGGCATCGGCACGGAAATCGTGGCCTGAGGCGGGGCGGTCCGCGGGCCCTTGAAGGAGGCGGGACATGAACAACAGGCAGGTGATGGAGATGGACGCCAAGTACGTGGGGCGGACTTTCGCCCGCTTCCCCCTGGCCGTGGCCAGCGGCGAGGGCGCGCGGCTGTGGGACGCGGACGGCAGGGCCTACCTGGACTTCTTTTCCGGCCTGGCGGTCAACAGCCTGGGGCACTGCCATCCGGCCGTGCTGGAGGCCATGCGGGCCCAGGCCGGGCGTTTCGCCCACTGCAGCAACCTCTACCATTGCGAGGCCCAGGCCAAGCTGGCCCGGCTGCTGTGCCAGGAGAGCTTCGCCGAGAAGGTCTACTTCGCCAACACCGGGGCCGAGGCCACCGAGCTGTGCCTGAAGATCGCCCGCAAGCACGGGGCGGCGAGGGGCCGCTTCGAGGTGGTGGCCATGGAGAACAGCTTCCACGGCCGCACCTACGGGGCCCTCAGCGCCACCGGGCAGCCCAAGTACCACAAGGGCTTCGAGCCCATGCTTCCCGGCATCCGCCACGTGCCCTTCAACGACCTGGAGGCCGTGGAGGCGGCCGTCGGCCCCAAGACCGCCGCCGTGCTGGTGGAGCCCATCCAGGGCGAAGGCGGGGTGAGGGTGGCGGACGACGCCTACCTCAGGGGCCTGCGCCGGCTGTGCGACCGCAGGCAGATCCTTCTCATCTTCGACGAGATCCAGACGGGCCTGGGGCGCACCGGAAGGCTGTTCTACTACCAGCACCTGGGCAAGGACTGCCTGCCCGACCTGATGCCCCTGGCCAAGTCCCTGGGCGGCGGGCTGCCGCTTTCGGCGGTGCTGGCCCGGGGAAGGGCGGCCCGGGTGCTGGGCCTGGGCGACCACGGCACCACCATGGGCGGGAACCCGGTGGCCTGCGCGGCGGGCCTGGCCTCGCTGGAGACCCTGCTGCTGCACGACCTGCCCCACAAGGCCCTGCTGTGGGGCGAGGTGCTGCAGCAGGGGCTGCTGCGCATCAAGAAGCGCGCGGGCCTCATCCGCGAGGTGCGGGGCAGGGGCTACATGGTGGGGGCCGAGCTGGCGGGCCCGGCCCTGCCGGTCGCCCAGGAGGCCCTGCGCCTGGGCCTGATGGTCAACGCCACGGCCGGAAACGTGCTGCGCCTGCTCCCGCCCCTGATCGCGCAGGGGCCTGAAATCGAGGAGGCGCTGAAGATCCTGGACGCGGTGTTCAAGAACCCCAAGATCCAGGGCCAGCTGAAGAAGAAGAAGAAATAAGACGACCCCTTATCGAGGTAAGAATGGCCATCCGATTGAAGAACAAGGACCTGCTTTCCATCGCCGACCTGGAGGCAGGGGAGTTCCCCCTCATTTTCGAGGCGGCCAAGCTGCTGAAGGCCAAGCAGAAGGCCAGGGAGGTCTTCGTGCCCCTGCTGGGCAAAACCCTGGCCATGATCTTCCAGAAGCCCTCGGCCCGCACCCGCGTGTCCTTCGACGTGGGGATGTACCAGCTGGGCGGCGACGCCCTGCTGCTGACCGACGCCGAGATCGGCCTGGGGAGGCGCGAGCCGGTGAAGGACGTGGCCCGCATGCTTTCGCGCTACGTCGACGGCGTGGTCATCCGCACCTTCGACCAGACCATGCTTGAGGAGATGGCGCGCAACGCCAGCATCCCGGTGATCAACGGCCTGACCGACTTCGAGCACCCCTGCCAGATCCTGGCCGACCTGTTCACGCTGCTGGA
>JAJYGY010000409.1 GCA_021790555.1 bacterium | reverse complement strand
ATCTGGGGCTTCGCTTCAGTCCCTGACTCCCAGCGTGCAGATATTCAAACCCGGCAGCGCCGGGCTTGCCCTGTGGCAGACCCTGCCCTGCGGCAGGGCGCCCCGGGGCCTGGCCATCGGCGACCTGAACGCGGATGGGCGTCCGGACATCCTGGTGACCAATTACGCCGACGACACGCTGGGCGTGTACCTGCAGAACGCCGACCATTCGTTCGCGGCCCCGGTCCTGGAACCCACGGGGAACTCCCCGGTGGCGGTGGCCTTCACGCGGGACAACGGGCGGGCCTGGGTGGCCGTGGCCAACTACCTTTCAAGCAATGTGTCGCTTTTCACCGTCTCGGGGAACGGCCAGTTGACGCCGATGCCCCAGTCCCCCCTGGCCCTGGACGGGGAGGCCCATCCCACGGACCTGGCGTTCATCCACGTCGGCGGCCGGCTGGAGCTGGTGACGGCCAATTACGGAAGCAACAATCTCAGCCTCGTGCCGGTCTCGGACCGCCAGGTGGGGCCGGTCCAGGACGTCGCCCTGGCCGATCCGAACCAGCCTCATCCGCCCAGCATGCCCTGCAAACTGGCCGTGGGGGACCTCAACGGCGACGGCCTGCAGGACCTGGCCGTGGCCGCCTTTGGAACCAATCAAGCCCTGCTGCTGATGCAGCAGGCCGGCGGCGGATTCGCCCCGCCCCTTGCCGTGGCCTTGAAGGGCCAGCATCCCAACGGCATCGCCATCGGGAACGTGGACGGCTCGGGAAAGCCGCAGGTGGTGACCGCGGACCGGGATTCGGACGAGCTGGACGTGATCACGCGGGGCGCCTCCGGGGATTGGACCCTGGGTGCCAGCTATTCGGTGGCCGACGCGGGAAACACCTCCACCCCGCGCCAGCTTTACCAGGGCCCTGTTTCCGTCGCGGTGGGTGATTTCGACGGCCAGGGGGGCCCGGACCTTCTCTGCACCTACAATGAGAATCCAGGAAGCCTGAAGATGATCGCCCTGGAATCCCAATTGGCGAAAGCCGGAGGGGCCCAGGGGGATGCTCAGGCCTCCGACCATCAGGCCGACCAGTCCGGCAGCGCGCTTCCGCCCCTTCCGGCGGGTAAAAGCCTCATCGCCTACCCCAATCCGGCCAAAGGCCTGGTGCAGGTGCTGTTTTCCCTGGCCGACGCGGGACAGGCGAGGCTTGAAATCTACAGTCTTGAGGGCCAGGCTTTGCAGGGAATGGGCCTGGGCCAGCTCCCGGCCGGGGAGAGCAAGGCTGTCATGGACTTAAGCCAGCTCGCCTCCGGGGTTTACCTGCTTGCCTTGGAGTGCGACGCCGGACAAGGCTGGAAAGAAAGGGCGACCTTCAAAGTCGCGGTGATCCACTAGGCTTCAAAAGACGGATTTCCAGGATCGAAGCTTCAAAACGGATAGCGAATCGCTATCCGTTTTTTTTTGTTCGCATGAAAACTATCAGAAAAAGTCAGTATTTTGAGACTGCCCCCGATAGTTGTTGATTATATCTTTATAACATGGGGAAAACTATTTTGATAAAAAGTCCAAAGTGTGAAAATAGAGGACACTAAACGCAAAAAAAGCGACTTGGATTGAGATCACAAAGTCCTTGTGACAAGAATTACCTGCTGAAAAACCCTTATTTTTAAATGATTTTTCAGATCTTTTTTTGTCCTTTGCTATTCCTTCTAGTTTTGAGTTGCGCTTATGAATTTATCGCCTTAAAATTTTACAAAATATATGAAGCCCGGATCCGAAATCCAGGTCCGGAAGGAAGCGCTTTTGTGCCTGTAGGTTTTACGCCACCGGTTGGAACCCCCATAGGCAGGCTTTCGCATGGTCTCGAAAAAGCCTAAAACTTTTCTGCCGGCACCTTGCCTGCCCTTGGGGCTTGCCTTCGCCTTTTTGTTTTCCGTCCCCGCGTGGGCCAGCGCGCCCAATCCGCCCCAGAACCTTTCCGTCACCGCCACCCAGGGCAACCAGGTCACCCTGAGCTGGGACACCGACGCCGGCGCGACCTCCTATGTCATCTATTCCGCCACCGGACCGGACGGCCGTTTTGGCGTGGTGGGAAGCCCGGCTTTTCCCGTGATGGCCACGGTCCTGCCGACCCCCGGGACGACCAGCTACACCTACCTGGACAGCAGCGGAAACACCGACACCTGGTACGTGGTCCATGCCGTCAACACCTCGGGGGAGAGCGCCAACAGCAGCCTGGGCTACAAGGTGCTCCTGCCTTTCCAGTCGTCCGCCACCCAGCAGAACATCAACTGGGTGGACATGCCCGGAAGGTCGCAGTACCAGAAGGCTTCCGACATCGTCAACGCCCTGGGGGCCGCCGGCACCGGGAGCCCCGTCAACATCGTGGCGCAGTGGCTGCCCTCCTACCAGGCCGCGCAGGGCTACATCTACATTCCCGGCCACGGCTTCAGCAGCCAGACGGATTTCAACATCACCCCCGGGTCCAACCCCGGTGGAGGGATCCTCATCAACGTCACGGCCGACTTCACCTGGGTGCTGGCAGGGGTGGACGTGCCCGCCAGCCTGGTTTTCAATTCCAGCGCCACCCAGCAGAACATCAACTGGTTCAGCCTGCCGTATTCCTCCGCCCTGCCGTCCGCCTCAAGCGTGGTCTCGGCCCTGGGGGCCGGAAGCGGCAGCCCGGTGAACATGGTGGGCACCTGGCTCCCGAGCTTCCAGGTGGCCCAGGCCTATTTTTACGTCCCCGGCCAGGGCCACTACGTGGGGGATTTCAACATCGCCCCGGGCCAGAGCCTTTTCGTCAACACCCAGGCGGACTTCACCTGGTCGCCGCCCCTGGCCAACCCGGCCGTCGCCACGGCCACGGACACTCCCACCGTCACCCCCACGGGAACGCCCACCTGGACCCCCACGGTGACGCCCACGGACACGCAGACGGCCACCCCGGTGTCCACGAACACCAACACCCCCAGTTCCACCATCACCCAGACCTACACCGACACCTTCACGGCCACGCCCACGGCCACGCCCACGGCCACCGGCACGGACACGCCGACCGCCACCCCCTCCGCCTCGCCGACGGCCACGCCGACCGACACCCAGACCTTCACCCCCACGGCGACCCCCACGGACACCCGGACCGCGACCGCCACGACGACGCCTTCCGCGACGCCGACGGACACCCAAACCGACACTCCCACCTTCACCCCCACCGTGACGCCGACGGACACCGAGACGGCCACCCCCACCGCGACGCCCACGGATTCTGAAACCGCGACGCCCACCGGCACCCAGACCTGGTCGCCGACCTCCACGGACAGCCCCACGGACACCGCCACGCCGACGGTGACCCCGACGGACACGCAGACGGCCACGCCGACCGCCACGCCCACGGACACCCAGACGGCGACGCCGACCGGGACGGCCACGGCCACGGGGACGGCCACGCCGACGGACACGCCGACGGCGACGGAGACGGCGACGGCGACCGCGACGCCGACGGCGACGGAGACGGCGACGCCGACGGAAACGGAGACGGCGACGCCGACGGAC
>JAJYGY010000221.1 GCA_021790555.1 bacterium | reverse complement strand
CGCCCTGAAGATCCTGGTCAACGGCCTGCCGGCCGGGGCCACCACGGTGCTTCCGGACGGGGCCGAGGTCGTCCTGACCCGGGAAGAGCAGCCGTGAGGCCCACGTGTCCGCCCTGAGCAGGGAGGCGGAACTCGCCGGCTGGGTGCGCCTGAACCTGGTGCCCGAGATCGGCGCCGTGCGTTTCCACCGGCTGCTGCGGGCTTTCGGAAGCCCCGAGGGGGTCTTCCGGGCGGGGGCGGCGGAACTGGAGCGGCGCGTGCCGGGCATCGGCGGCGCCCTGGCCAGGGCGCTGCTGGATCCGGCCCTGCGGGACCGCGCCCGGGACGAGCTTCAACTCGCCGGAAGGCTGGGGGTCCGCCTGGTGCGCTTCCGCGACCCGGATTATCCGGCCAACCTGCTCAACTGCTACGAGCCCCCGCCCCTGCTCTACGTCAAGGGGGACCTGCTGGAATCCGACCGCAGGGCCGTGGCCGTGGTGGGGACACGCCAGCCCACCGACTACGGACGCCAGTGGGGGAGCGAGCTTTCGCGCGGCCTGGCCCGCTCCGGCTACTGCCTGGTGTCCGGCCTGGCCCGCGGCCTGGACACCCTGGCCCACCGGGCGGCCCTGGAGGAGGGCGGGCGCACCCTGGCCGTGCTGGGCTGCGGCCTGGCCGGGGTGTATCCCCCGGAAAACGACAAGCTCGCCGCGGCCATCGCGGAGGGGCGGGGGGCCCTGGTGTCGCAGTTCCCGCTGGAGGCCCCGCCGGAAAAGAAGCACTTTCCCATGCGCAACGCCCTGATTTCGGGCCTGAGCCTGGGAGTGCTGGTGGTGGAGGGCGAGGAGGATTCGGGATCGCTGATCACGGCCGACTTCGCCCTGGAGCAGGGGCGCGAGGTCTTCGCCCTGCCCGGACCCCTGGACTCGAAAAAAAGCGCGGGCCCCTTGAAGCTCATCCAGCAAGGTGCCAAACTGGTGCGCGGGCTGAAGGACATCCTGGACGAGCTTCCCGCGAGGGCGGCCCCGGCCCCCTCCAAGGGCCCGGCCCAGGGGCTGCTGTTTTCAGGGGAGGCCCCGGAGGGCCCCGGGCTGGACGGGCAGGAGGCCATCCTGCACGCGATCCTGAAGGAGAAGGGAAGGCTGCACCTGGACGAGCTGGCGGGGCTGACCGGCATGGCCGCGGGCCCGCTCTCGGCCAGCATGACCCTTCTGGAACTGAAGGGGGCGGCGCGCCAGCTGCCCGGAAATTATTTCGAAGCGGGGTAAACACCGTTCTGGGAGATCGGAATGTCGAAAGCGCTCGTCGTGGTGGAGTCGCCGGCCAAGGCCAAGACCATCAACAAGTTCCTGGGGCAGGATTTCGTGGTCAAGGCCAGCATGGGCCACATGAAGGACCTTCCCAAATCGCGGCTGGGCGTGGACCTGGAGAAGCGCTACGAGCCCCACTACATCACCATCCGCAGCCGCTCCAAGCTGCTGAAGGAGCTGAAGGACGCGGCCAAGAAGGCCAGCCGGGTCTACCTGGCCACGGACCCGGACCGCGAGGGGGAGGCCATCGGCTGGCATCTGGCCGACGTGCTGAACACCCCCCCGAACGATGTCAGCCGCATCCTCTCCCACCAGATCACCAAGAACGCCATCCAGGCCGCGGTGAAGGACCCCCGCCCCATCGACATGAACCTGGTCAACGCCCAGCAGGCCCGCCGCGTGCTGGACCGCATCATGGGCTACAGCCTTTCGCCGCTGCTGTGGAAGAAGGTGCGGCGAGGGCTTTCCGCCGGCAGGGTGCAGTCCGTGGCCGTGCTGCTGGTGGTGGAACGCGAGAAGGAGATCGCCGCCTTCCAGGCGCGCGAATACTGGGAACTGGAGCTGGAGCTGGAGGCGGCCCGGGGGCGCTTCAAGGCCATGCTGCACTCCATCCAGGGGCAGAAGGTGGAGATGCTGCAGGGGGACCGGGCCCAGGCCCTGGCCGGCGAAATCCCCTCGCTTTCCCTGCGGGTCGACAGGGTGCAGCGCCGCGAACAGCGCCGCAACCCCCTGCCGCCCTTCACCACCAGCAAGCTTCAGCAGGAGGCCTCCCGCAAGCTGCACTTCACGGCCCGCAAGACCATGATGATCGCCCAGCAGCTCTACGAGGGCCTTGAGATCGGCGCCGAAGGCGCGGTGGGCCTGATCACCTACATGCGCACGGACTCGGTGCGCGTGGCCGAGGAGGCCCAGCAGGAGGCCCGCGGCTTCATCCAGGAGCGTTTCGGCCCCGACTTCGCCCCCGAGAAGCCCCCGGTGTACAAGGGCAAGGCCAGCGCCCAGGACGCCCACGAGGCCATCCGGCCGACCAGCGTCTTCCGCGACCCCAAGGAACTGACGGCCTTCCTCAATCCGGACCAGGCCAGGCTGTACCGGCTGATCTGGCAGCGCTTCGTGGCCAGCCAGATGAACCCGGCCCTGATGGACGTCACCTCGGTGGACGTGGCCGCCGACCGGGGCGGGGAGAAGTCCTACGCTCTGTTCAAGGCCAGCGGGTCTATCGTCAAGTTTCCGGGATACACCTCGGTCTACGTGGAGGCGCGCGAGGAGGAGCAGGGCGACAAGGAGGCCGAGGAGGGCGAGGACAGGCGCCTGCCCGAGCTTGCCGAACAGGAACCGCTGCGCTGCCTGACCTGCCTGCCCAGCCAGCATTTCACCCAGCCGCCCCCCCGCTACAGCGACGCCACCCTGGTGAAGGCCCTCGAGGAGAAGAACATCGGCCGGCCCAGCACCTACGCGCCGACCATCTCCACCATCCTGGACCGCCGCTACGTCGACCGCATCGAGGGGGGGCGGCTGAAGCCCACCGAACTGGGGGACCTGATCACCGGCCTGCTCGCGCTGCACTTCAAGGACGTGGTCAACGTGGAGTTCACCGCCCAGATGGAGGGCGAGCTCGACAAGATCGAGGAGGGCAAGGAGGAGTGGCAGCGCGTGGTGGACTCCTTCTACCAGCCCTTCAAGAAGGACCTGGACCTGGCCGCCTCGGAGATGCGCGACCTGCGCAAGGAGATCGAGGTGGCCACCGAGGTGGTCTGCGACAAGTGCGGGTCGAAGATGGTGGTGAAGTTCGGGCGCTTCGGCAAGTTCCTGGCCTGCCCGCGCTACCCGGAGTGCAAGAACACCAAGCCGCTGGAGGAGGGGCCGGACGGGGTCATCCGCGAGAAGAAGGAGGACCCCGTGGACGAGAAGTGCCCCGCCTGCGGCAGCCCCATGGTTGCCAAGCAGGGCCGTTTCGGCCGGTTCCTGGCCTGCAGCCGCTACCCGGACTGCAAGACCACCAAGGCCGTCCATTCCGACATCGGGGTGGACTGCCCCAAGGGCTGCGGGGGCAAGGTGGTGCAGAAGCGCGGCCGGGGCGGCCGGGCCTTCTTCGGCTGTTCCAGCTACCCCAAATGCGACTTCGTCAGCTGGGGCAAGCCCGTGCTGAAACCCTGCCCCCAGTGCGGGGCCCCCTACCTGGTGGAAAAATACAGCAAGCGCGACGGACTGGCCCTGGTCTGCGCCAACAAGGAATGCG
>JAJYGY010000232.1 GCA_021790555.1 bacterium | reverse complement strand
CCTGTGCCCCTCGGCCGCGGACCGGCCCTCGCGTTGCTGGCCCATCCCGTCCTTCGCCCGCCTGGCCGGCCTGCTTTCGGAGAGGCGCTTCCAGGTGGCCCTTTTCGGCCCGCCTTCGGAAAAGCGGGCCCTGGAGGAGACGGCCCGCCTGGCCGGCCTGCCCCTGCCGCAGATCCAGCCGGGCCTGCGCGGGCTGGCCGCCTGCCTTTCCAAGGTGAAGGCCGTGGTGGCCAACGACTCGGGCCTGCTGCACCTGGCCGCGGCCGCGGGCGGCCGGGTGGTGGGCCTCTACGGCCCGGAGGCCCCGGCCGAGAGCCTGCCCAGGGGCTTCCGAGCCAAGGCCATGTACCTGAGCCTGGACTGCAGCCCCTGCCGGGCCCAGACCTGCCCCCTGAGGCACCACCGCTGCCTGGAGGACCTGCGCCCCGAGGACGTTCTGGAGGGCGTGCTGGAGGTGTTGAAGACTTAGAGGCTGGGGAGGGACCATGCGGTTCCGGCGTGAAGAGGTGAAGAACATCCTGGTGGTGAAGCTGCGGGCCATGGGCGACACGCTGCTCAGCCTGCCTTCCCTGCGGGCGCTCAAACAGGGTTTCCCCGGGGCGCGGCTGGCGGCCCTGGTGCCGGACGCGGCCGTGGAGGTCGTCTCCGGGGACCCGGACGTCGACGAGGTGATCCCCTACCGGCGCGCCTGGTTCAACAGCCTGGACCACCACCTGGCCGTGTACCGGGGCCTTCAGGACAGGGAATTCGACCTGGCGGTGTGCCTGCACGCCAGCTTCCGCACGGCCCTGATCGGATGGATGAGCGGGGCCCGCTGGCGCTCGGTGCGCAACCACAGCGGCCCGGACTGGTTCTGCAACCTGCCTTCGCGCGAGAAAAAGGAGCCCAAGAGCGTCATTCAGCGCGATTTCGACGCCCTGCGGGCGCTGGGCCTGGACCCCCGCGACGACCGGCCGCGCATGGCCCTGGCGCCCTGGGCCGAGGCGAGGGCCGGGGCCTTCTGGCGCTCCGCCCGCCTGGGGCGCCGGGTGCTGGCCCTGCTGCCCGGGGCCGGCAAGCCGGAAAAACGCTGGCCGCGGGAACGTTTCGCCCGGCTGGCGCGGAGCCTTTCACGGCGGGGCTGGCAGGTGCTCTGGATCGAGGAGCCGGGCGCCTCCGGCGGGGCGCCGGCCGGGGTGAGGGCGGCCTCCTTCGCCAGCCTGCAGGAGCTGGGCGCGGTGCTCAAGAGGGCCGGCCGGGTGCTGGGCAACGATTCCGGGCCCCGGCACCTGGCGGCGGCCTGCGGGGCGCGGACCTTCACGCTGTTCGGCCCGGAATCCCTGAGGGAATGGCACCCCTACCGCCGCGAGGAGGGGCACTGGGCCCTGAAGGCGGATTCCGGCCGGATGCGGGATCTGGACGAGGCCGGGGTGGGGCGGGAAGTGGGGGAGTGGCTGAAAACGGCGAAATGAGGGAGGAGGAAGACGTGGCCGCCAAAAAAACGGGGAAGGTCCCGGTTTCGGTGATCGTGCTGACCAAGAACGAGGAGGCCAACCTGCCCGGCTGCCTGGAGTCGCTGCGCTTCGCCGACCAGGTGGTGGTGGTGGATTCGCAAAGCACGGACCGCACCCTGGCGGTGGCCCGCCGGGGCGGCGCCCAGGTCTTCACGCGGCCCTGGCCGGGCTTCACGGCCCAGCGCAACTTCGCCGTGTCCAAGTGCCGGCACGACTGGGTGCTCAGCGTGGACGCCGACGAGAGGGTGGACGCCTGCCTGGCCCGGGAGATCGGCCGGCTGATGGAGGCGGGTCCGGACTGCGACGGCTACCGGGTGCCCGAGGTCAACCTGTACTGCGGGCGCTGGCTGCGCCGGGCCGGCATCTACCCTTCCACCCACCTGATCCTCTTCAACCGGCGCCGGGGCCGCTTCGAGAGCGCCCGGGCCGACGTGCACGAGAAGGTCGAGGTGGCCAGGGTGGGTTTCCTGAAGGGCCACCTGGTGCACTGGGCCTACCCCAACGCCGAGCTTCTGATGGAGAAGCTGAACCGCTACACCGACCTGGAGGCCAGGGGCCGCCTCGAGAAGGGGGTCCGGTCCGGCCTGTACGGGTTCTGCTGGCGGCCCTTTTACCGGTTTCTGCGCAACTATTTCCTCAAGCTGGGCTTCCTGGACGGGCTGCCCGGCCTGATCTACTGCTTCCAGTATTCCTTTTACGCCTTCCTCACCGAGTGCAAGCTCTGGGAAGCGGGGCTTCGCGGCTGAGGGACCCGGAGGCCGGCGTGCCCGAATCCGATCCCCAAATTTTGGTGCGCGCGCCCAATTGGCTGGGCGACGCGGTGATGAGCCTTGGCTTCCTGCGCAAGCTGAAGCCGGCCTTCCCCGGCGCGCGCGTGGCCGTTCTGGCGCGCCAGGGCCTGGAGGAGCTTTTCCGCGGCGAGGCCGACGAGGTCTTCGGACTGCCCCGCGGGCGCCCCGGGGTGGCCCCGGAATGGAGGCGCCCCTGGGACCTCCATTTCGTGCTGCCCCCCTCCTTCTCCTCGGCCTGGCTGGCCTGGCGAAGCGGCGCCCGGCGCAGGATCGGCTATGCCGGGCAGGGCAGGGCCTGGCTCCTGACCGGGGCCCTGAAGCCGCGTCCGGCCCTGCACCGCGCCGAGGAATACGCCTGGCTGCTGCGCCCCTTCCTGGAAGACCCCCTCCAGGACCTCGACCTGGCCCTGAAGGCGGGCCCCGCCCCCGTCCTGGAGGGCCGCGGGGACCGCGCCCTGGCGGTCTTCCATATCCATTCCGAGGCCCAGTCGCGGCGCATGTCGGTGGAGCGCTGGGCCGACCTGGGCCGGGCCCTGTTCCGGCGCCGGGGCCTGATGCTGGCCCTGACCGGTTCGGCCGGGGAGAGGGCCAGGGCCGAGGTGCTGCGGGCCCGGCTGGCCGAGAGCGGTCCGGTGGCCAACCTGGCCGGACGCACCGGCCTGAAGGAGCTGGCCGGCCTGCTGGCCGCCGCCGACCTGGTGGTGTCGGCGGATTCGGGCCCGGCCCACCTGGCCAACAGCCTGGGGGCCCCCACCCTGGTGCTCTTCGGCGCCGGGGACGAGCGCAAGACCGGCCCCTACCGGCGGGAGGGCCTGCGGGTGCTGCGCCTGGAAGGGCTTTCCTGCGCGCCCTGCGTCTCGAACCGCTGCCGCTTCGGCCAGCCCCGCTGCCTGGAGGACCTCTCCGCCGCCGCCCTGCTTTCCGCCGCCCTGCATTTACTGGATGAAAAAAGGAAGGCGCTGGGCTAATCTCTTGGACCGGGATTTCCGGGAAAGGACGGAGTGAAAGACATGGACCAAAGCCCCCTGATGGACATCAACGTCGACGCCGTGGAGGCGCTCATCTCCCCGGAGGAGGTGAAGCGCCGCCTGCCCCTGGACAGGAAGGCCCACGACACGGTGGAACGCGGGCGCGAGACCGTCAAGGCCATCCTGGACGGGCGGGACCGGCGCCTGATGGCGGTGGTGGGCCCCTGTTCCATCCACGACCCCAGGGCGGCGCTCGAGTACGCCCAGCGCCTGGCCG
>JAJYGY010000277.1 GCA_021790555.1 bacterium | reverse complement strand
CCTGGGATTGATCACCCCCACCCGCATCCCTTCGGGTCACCGCAAGTTTTCCAAGGGGCTCATCAAGAAGGTCATCGCCCTGAAGGAGACCCTGGAGAAGAACAACCTGCGCATCAACGACCTGGTGACTTCAGCCGGCTTTTTGCAGGATGAAACGCTGAAGAAGAAGGTGAAGGACCTGGCCGCCTTCAACCTCAAGGCCCAGATGGACTCGTTTTACGCGGAAGCCAAGAAAGACATGCGCCTGCACCCCATCAGCGGGCTTCCCGACCACTTCTTCATCCAGCAGGAGATCGAGAGGCGCCTGGAGGACGGCAACAAGGTGGCCATCTGCTACGTCGACGTCCGGGATTTCCGCTATTACAACCAACGCTACGGGTACACCCGCGGCGACAAGCTTCTGAAGTTCATCGCCCTGCTGCTCTATGAAAAGGTCCGCGACTTCGGCAACCCCAACGACTTCGTCGGACACATGGGGGCGGACGACTTCATCATCCTCACCACCCCGGAGAAATACCCCTCGGTCTGCACGGAGCTGATCCACGCCTTCGACAACCTGATCGGCCAGCACTACGACCGCGAGGACCGCGACCGGGGCCAGATCCACGTGAAGAACCGCAAGGGTGAGGAAACCACCCTGCCCCTGGCCTCCCTGACGGTCAGCGTGGTCACCAACGAAAGGCGCGACCTGGGCCATTTCGGCCAGATTTCAGACATCGCCAACGAACTGAAGCGCTACGCCAACGCCTTCAAGAAGAGCGAGTTCGTCGTGGACCGCCGGAGCAATTGAGGATTGACAAAGCCGACCCACCTGTGCTAAAAAGCCTCTCCCTTTTTGAGCCGTTCCAAATAGAGGGAACTTTGCCGAGATAGCTCAGTTGGTAGAGCACTTGCCTGAAGAGCAAGGTGTCGGCGGTTCGATTCCGTCTCTCGGCACCATCTCCGCTTGCCCACAAAAAAGGCCCCTCAGCGGGCTTTTTTTGTGGGCGCGGTGCGGAGTCCGGCCCGAACCTTAGGATGAGGGCGCCGAGGTAGCTCAGTTGGTAGAGCGACTGATTCGTAATCAGTAGGTCGTCGGTTCAATCCCGATCCTCGGCTTATTTTTTTTAATTTGTTTCCGGAGGTTTGTGTGGCTACCGCGATGCGCTTGACCCGCACTGGAACGACCAAGAAGCCGTTCTACCGGCTCGTGGTCATGGACAGCCGCAAGGCCAGCCAGGGCGGCGTCATCGAGGTCCTCGGCTCCCTGCGGGTGATCGGACCCCAGGGCGACCAGGCCCAGCTGAACGAGGAAAAGATCCTCTCCTGGCTGAAGAAGGGGGCAAACCCCACCAACACCGTCAGAACCATGCTGGCCAAGGCGGGCATCTGGGGCAAGTTCAAGCAGAAGTCCTGAACCGAGCGCCGCGTTTTCAGAGTCAACCTTGAAAGAACTGGTCCTTTTCCTTGCCCGGCAGCTGGTGGACCACCCCGAGTCCGTGGTGGTTTCCGACAACGAGGCGCGCGGCGGCCTGAGCCTGAAGGTGCACGCTTCCGACCTGAAACGCGTCATCGGAAGGGAAGGCCGGGTGGTGAAGGCCATCCGCACCCTGCTGGGGGCCTCGGCCGAGGCCGGTTCCTCCGAAGTCGGCCTGGACGTCCGGGAGCTTGACCTTGGGTGAGGAGGGCCGGACGGCCTTCGCCCTGCTGGGGGAGGTCACCAGTCCGCACGGGGTGCGGGGGGCCGTGAAAGCCGCCTCCTGGACCGATTTTCCGTCCCGCGTCGATTCGATCCGCGAAGCCTGGCTGCTGTCGCAAGCCTGGGGCATCCAGAAGAGGGGGCTGGACGAGGCGACGTTCGGAAACGGTTTCTTCTTCCTGAAATTCTCCGGCTGCGACAGCCTGGAGAAGGCCCGGCGCCTGGTGGGCTGCAGGGTCGCCGTGGAGGCGCCCAGGGAGGCGCCGCAAGGCCATTACATACGCGACCTGGTGGGACTGAAGGTGCTCGACCCGGAGGGGGCCCCCCTGGGCTTCGTCAAGGCGGTCTACACCACCGCGGCCAACGACGTCTATGAGATCCAGCCCGGCGTGGGGCAGGCCTATTTGATCCCCGCCATCAAGCAGGTCGTCACCGAAATCAATCCGGCCGGCGGCTTCATGCGGGTGCGGTTGCTCCCGGGGTTGGGCAGCGAGGGGGATGAGGCATGATCATCCATGTCATCTCCCTTTTTCCCGGGATGGTCACCGGGCCCCTTTCCGAGAGCATGGGAAGGATAGCCCAGGACAAGGGGCTGCTGGAACTGAAGCCGGTGGACCTGAGGGCCTTCTGCCCCGGCCGGCACGCCGTGGCCGACGACGCCCCCTACGGCGGCGGCGGCGGCATGGTGATGAAGGCCGAGCCGGTCCTGGCCGCCATCCGGTCCTGCAAGCAGTCCAGCCCTTCGGCCAGGGTGGTCTACCTTTCGCCGGCCGGCCGGCGCCTGGACCACGCCTCGGTGCTGGCCCTTTCAAAGCTGGATTCGCTGGTGCTGCTGTGCGGGCACTATGAGGGCGTGGACCAGCGTGCCCTGGACCTGGCCGTGGACGAGGAGATTTCCATCGGCGACTACGTCCTGACGGGCGGTGAGACCGCCGCCGTGGTGCTGGTGGACGCGGTGATGCGGCAGATTCCGGGCGTGCTGGGGGACCCCCAGTCCGCGGTGCAGGATTCCTTCTTCGGCGGGCTGCTGGATTTCCCCCATTACACGCGGCCCGAGACGGTGGAAGGCCTGAAGGTCCCCGAGGTGCTGCTTTCGGGCGACCACCGAAAGATCGCCCAATGGAGGCGGCGCCAGGCCCTGCGCGTCACGCGGGAGAGGAGGCCCGACCTCCTTGAGGACGCCGGCCTGACCGTGGAGGACAGGCGTTTCCTGGGGGACAAGGAAGGGAAGCAGCGTTGAGTCGCCCGGGCCCCTCGGGGCCGGGTTGGTTTCCAATTTTTTCCGAAAGGTCGCGACCAAAATGAAAGGGATCCAGTCCATCCTGCACCAGGTTGAAGCCAAGCACTTCCGCAAGCAGAACTCGAACTTCAAGCCCGGAGACACCGTCAAGGTTTCCTTGAAGGTGGTGGAAGGCGAGAAGGAGCGCATCCAGGCCTTCGAGGGAGTGGTGATCGCCAAGGCGGGTTCGGGCATCCGCGAGACCTTCCGCGTGCGCCGGGTGTCCTACGGCGTGGGGATCGAGAGGTCCTTCCCCATCCATTCCCCCTTCATCGAGAAGATCCAGGTCGTCAAGAACGGGGTGTCGCGCCGGGCCAAGATGTACTACCTGCGTGGCAAGTCCGGCAAGGACGCCAGGATCCAGGAGCAGCGCCGGGTGGTGGAGGAGCAGAGGGCGGCCTCGGTGGTTCCCGCCCCCGTCCCGGAGGCCAAGCCCGCCCCTGAAGCCGAGGCCCAGGCCTCAAAGTGAGCGCGCGGCCGTGGCGGCCCTGAACCGGACGCAGATCGGCAGGCTGGGGGAGGACCTGGCCGCCGATTATGTCCGCCGGGAGCTGGGTTACCCGCTTCTGGAGCGCAA
>JAJYGY010000341.1 GCA_021790555.1 bacterium | reverse complement strand
GAGCCGACAACACCCAGAGCCTGCCGCCGCACTTCACCATGGACGGGACGGCCGGCTACGCCTTCACCGGAAACAACTGGTTTGAGAACTTCAAGATCGCCCTGGACGTCACCAACATCTTCGACGACGTCTACGCCGTCAACGTGGCCAACGGCTTCAACGGCTCGCACTACGTGGCCCCCACGGGCTTCATGGTGCACCTGATCAAGCGGATTTAACCCTTTCAAAGGAGATGCCGTGGAAACCTTCGCGTTCGTGATGCGGGGCGGGTTCATGATGATCCCCATCCTGCTTTCCTTCCTGGCGGCCTTGAGCCTGATCCTGGAAAGGCTGGTCGCCTTCCACAAAACCTACGCCACGCCGCCGGACTTCACCCGGCGCGTGCTCACCGGCCTGGAGCAGGGGCGCCGGGCGGAGGCGGAAAAGGCCTGCCAGGAGCAGGCCAGGCCGGTGTGCCTGGTGCTGGGCGCGGGCATCGCCCACCTGGAGGATTCCCTGGAGGAGATGGAGCTGGCCATGAAGAACGAGGCCGAGAGCTGGGTGCCCAGGCTGGAAAGGTACCTGCACGTCGTCGACACCGTGATCACGGCGGCGCCCCTGATGGGGCTGCTGGGTACCATCCTGGGCATGATCGGGTCCTTCAACATCCTGTCCACCAGCGGCATGAACCAGCCCAGCGCCATCACCGGGGGCGTGGCCGAGGCCCTCATCGCCACGGCCACGGGCCTGGTGGTGGCCCTGGTCTGCCTGGTGGCCTACAACGGCTTGAACGCCCGGGTGAAGGAGTTCATCTACGAGATGGAATCGGCGGCCTCGCGGCTGGTGGAACTGCGGCACGGCCTGGAAAGGAGGAAGGCCCATGCGGATACGGCAGCAGCCCGTTAAGCGGGCCCGCATCGAGATCATCAACATGATCGACGTGATCTTCTTCCTGCTGGTGTTCTTCATGGTCACGTCCCTGGCCATGACGCGCATCAACAGCCTTCCGGTGGCCCTGCCCAAGACCTCGTCCAAGCCCCAGGCCATCGAGCAGAACGCGGTGCTGACCGTGCGCAGGGACGGCAGCCTTTTCGTCAACAAGCAGGCCGCCAGCCTGGACAACCTGGGCACCCTTCTGGCCTTCGCCATGCGCAAGGACCCCCAGGGAGTGGTGGTGGTCAACGCCGACGCGGGCGCCAACTACGGCCTGGTGGTGCGGGTGATGGACAAGGCCCGGGCCATCGGGGTGAGGCGCTTCGCCCTGGCCACGGAGGCCGGCAAATGACGGGTTTTTTCCAGGAGGACCGCGCCGCCGGGGCGCGGCGGATGCGAAGCTCGGTCCTGGCGGCCTTCGCCCTGGAGGCCGGCGGCCTGGTCCTGGTGGGCCTGCTCAACGCGGGCTGGCTGCGCCCCCGGCCCCCGGCCCGGACGGACTTCGTCCAGGCCCAGCTCTTTGAAATGCCCAGGACGGCCCACCTGGTCAGCCGGTCGCCCGTGGTGAAAAAGGCCGCTCCCGAGCAGGCCCTGAGCAAGGTGCCGGGGCGGGGAAGGAAGGCCAAGACCAGGCTGCAACGGCAGAACCAGGCCCAGGGAGGCCCCCAGTTGGGCCCCACCCACGGGGCCGTGGCCCTGTACGCGCCGGCGCCGGTCATTCCGCCCTCCCTGCGGAACCAGGCCTTCAACTCCAGCGTGGTCATCGGGTTCCTGGTCACGGCCCGGGGGCAGGTGACGCCGCGGCTGCTCCAGTCCAGCGGCAGCGACCAGCTGGACGCCATCGCGCTTGAGGCGGTTTCCCGATGGAAGTTCAGCCCGGCGGCCCGGGACAACCAGCCCGTGGATTCGCGGTTCCGCCTGAGGATCCTTTTCCAGGTTTCTTAACCGCCCCGGCGGCCCGGCTTCCAGCTAAGGCTGGACAAAAGGGCCGCTCTGGGGTACATGTCCTAGAATCGTTTTTGGGAGGTGGCATTTGAACCGCAAGCATTTCGGTCTGGCGGCCCTGGCCCTTGTGCTGGCCGCGGGCGCCCTCGTGTGGGGCCTGTCGTCGCGGCACAAGGCCCGGGAAATCCAGGCCCGGACCTCGCTGAAGGACATCTTTCAATGGACCGGCCAGGCCGACAAGGAGGCCGCCGCCAGGTACCTCAACCACAGCGTGGACTACAAGAACTTCCACGCCAGCGTGCACATCATCCAGAAGGGCGACACTTTCTGGAACCTGGCCCAGAAGTACGGGGTGAACATAGACACCGTGGTGGGTTTCAACGCCGGGCTGACCGGGTTTTTCGCCCCCCAGGGAAGCCCCCTGCTGATGTCCAACTGCCGCGGCATGCTGCACCAGGTGGCCGTGGACGAGACCCTGGACACCCTGGCGGCGCGCTACGGGGTGTCGCCCACGGCCCTGGCCCAGTGGAACACCCTGCCCGGCGGCCGGGTGAGCCCCGGGGAGGTGCTCTTCATCCCCAAGGCCCGGCCCGACGAGCTGACCAAGCCCATGAAGCACCTCTACTGGATGCGCGGCCTTTTCAGCGCCCCGCTGGAGGGGCGCTACAGCTCCCTGGAGGGCTACCGCACCGATCCCTTCAACGGGGAGAAACGCTTCCACAACGGGGTGGACATCGCCGCGCCCTTCAATTCGCGCATCCACGCGGCCGCGCCGGGCAAGGTCATCTTGGCGGGATGGAACGACGGTTTCGGCAAGTGCGTCATCCTCTCCAATCCCTACGGCTACCACACCCTGTACGGGCACATGAACATGATCCTGGTGAAGGCCGGCCAGCGGGTGTACCGTGGCCAGGTCATCGGCCGGGTGGGCATGACGGGCATGACCACCGGGCCCCACCTGCACTTCACCATCTATTACCACTGGAAGGTCCAGAACCCGCTCCAGTATCTTTGGTAGGGCGGCGGCCGGAAGCCCCCGCCCGGAGGAGGCCTCATGCAACCCTTGATCCTCGGCCTGGCCGCGGCCACCTTCGTCTCCACCATGACGGGGGGGCTGCTGATGCTGCGCTTCCGCAACAGCCCCCATTATTTCTTCGCCTTCGCCGCGGGGAGCATCATCACGGTGGCCTTGCTGGACCTGCTGCCCGAGGGCCTTTCCATCGCCTCGCGAAACGGCGTCCACGCCAGGGTCATTTTGGGCGTGGTGGTGGCCTCCTTCTTTTTCTACAGCTTCATCGCCAAACTTTTCCTGACCCACCACCTGCACGACGACGACACCCACGGGCATCCCCTGGGCCCCATCGGCGCGGGCAGCCTGGTGGTGCACAGCTTCTTTGACGGTGTGGCCATCGGCGCCGCCTACCAGGCCGGCGCGGCGCTGGGCCTGATCGTGGCCACCGCCGTGATCGCGCACGACATGGTGGACGGGCTCAACACCGTGGTGCTCATGCTCAAGAACCACCACGGCGCCAGGCGCGCCCTGGGCTTCCTGGTGGCGGACGCCGCCGCGCCCCTGGCCGGGGTGCTGGCGGCCTCCCTGGTGCGCATCCCCGAGGTCGCCCTGGCGGTGCTGCTGTCCTTCTTCGTGGGGGAGTTCCTCTTCATCGGCGCCTCCACGCTC
>JAJYGY010000054.1 GCA_021790555.1 bacterium | reverse complement strand
TCATTGGGCGGCCGCCGAGAATTCGCCCAGCCGGCCGCTCCGGCGGAAGCCGCGCAATTCGTCCAGGGGGTCGGCGAAGCGGGTGAGGGCCTCCAGGCGGTCCAGCTGGGAGTAGTCCAGGCTGGGATTGCGGGCCTTGTATTCGGCCTCCACGTCGCTGTTGAAGCCCTTGGTGGCCGCGGCCACCTCCTCGGTGCTGGCCTGGCCGCCGGCCTGGGACGAATAGCCGATCTGGGGCCGGTGGCCCTTCAGCGCCATCAGGGGGATCCAGCCCCTGCGCGAACCCGCCAGCACCAGGTCGTAGTTGCCGCGCGTCTGAAGCACCCGCACCTCCTGGCCGGCCTTGAGGCGCGCCAGGGTCCTGGAAAAGGCGAAGTCCCTCTGGAGCAGGCGCGTGCCGTCCACCTGCACGAAACTCCTTTCCGCCGCCCGCAGGCCCGGCGCCGCCATCAGGGCCGCCAGGACCACCGGCATCCATCGCTTCCGCATGTCCCCTCCCGCGTGGAAGATCACGAATGAATCGACTTCATCCTCTTGCGCCTCTCCTCCCGGCTGAGGCCCTCCTTCAGGTGCCGAGCCATCAACGCCTCCAGGTCCGGCCGCGCCCTTTCGCGCCTGGAGGCGAAGCGTCCCAGGATGAACAGGGAGCGGAAGCAGAACAGGGCCGCCACGATCAGGAAGGCCCGCGTGAAACCCAGGCCCAGCCTGGAGCGGAAGGCCACCAGCAGGCCGGCCAGCAGCGCCAGGGGAAGGTTCTTGGCGACCTCCACCAGGAATCCCCGGCTGGTGCGCGCCTCGTGCAGGAAGGCCGCGGCGGCGAAGAGGCCCGCCATCACGGCCGTGGTCATGGCCCCAGTTTCGATCCAGTCTCCGCGCATGCTTCGTCCGCCCACCGGCGTTCCGCCAGCCGGACCTGGGCCGGCCTGCCGGAACGGAAACGTTCAAATGCAACCTGGATGCCATCCGGCTAAGCCGGATTTGGAAGGGTTTCCGGCGGGGGCCGCTGCGGTGATTTCACCCCGCTGCGGCAAAAGCGGGGGTCAACGCGGGCTCATCTTAACCCGCCCGCGCCCTGGAGGTCACCGCCAAATTCGGTGACTTTCCTCACTTGGTCTTCATCACGTAGACCCCGTCCCAGCCGGGGGGCGGGGGGTCCTTCAGGTATTCCTCGCAGCGCCGCGCGTAGGCCTGGCTGGGCCGGTCCTGGGGCCGCAGGGCCAGGCAGGCCCGGAAGCCCTCCAGGGCCGAGGCGAAATCGCGGCGCCGGTAGCGCCCCAGCGACTCCTCCCACAGCACGGCCGCCTCGGGGCTCAGCAGCCCGCCCGCCTCGCCCGGCAGGCCGGTCAGTTCGTGGATGCGGGTGGGCTCGTTCTTGCCCTTGACCCGGATCAGGTCGAGTTCGCGCGTGGAGATCCCCCCGCCGGCCGCCAGGCGGGTGGCCTCGCTGAGGAGTACGCGGCTTCCGTAGGCCTTGTTGGCCCCCTCCAGGCGGCTGGCCAGGTTGACCGCGTCGCCGATGAGCGTGTAATTGAGCTTGCGGGCGCTGCCCATCAGGCCCACCACGGCCTGGCCCGTGTTCAGCCCCACCCGCATCACCATGCCCTCCTCGCCGGCCTCAAGCCCGCGCCGGGCCAGCTCGCCCTGGATCTCGGCCAGCCGCCTCTGGCAGCGCCAGGCCGCCCGGCAGGCCCACAGGGCGTGGTTGTCCACCGGCACCGGGGCGTTCCAGAAGGCCATGATGGCGTCGCCCTCGTACTTGTCCACGTAGCCCTTGCACTGGCCCACCACGACCTCGGCCATCTCGGTCAGGTAGTAGTTGAGCAGGTCCACCAGGTCGTGGGGGTCGAGCTTTTCGGAAAACGTGGTGAAGCCCTGCAGGTCGGAAAAGAAGATGGTGAGCTCCTGCTTCTCGCCGCCCGTGGCCAGGGGCCGGCGGTCCGCCACCAGGTGGCGGAGGACCTCGGGGCTCAGGAACTGGCCGAAGGCGGTCTGGATGCTGCGGCGCCGGCGGGATTCCAGCAGGTAGTGTTCCAGGGCCGAAAGCAGGAAGGACAGCCACAGGCCCAGCAGGGGCGGCGCCAGGGGCAGGAGCACCGCCCGCGAGGCGTAAAGCCAGCAGGCCAGGGCCACCCACAGGGCCGAGGCCAGGACCAGCAGCGGGACGACCAGCACCGCCTCCCCGGGCGAGCGGAAGGCCAGCGCGGCCACCCCCAGGCACAGGACGAAAAGCAGGGGCCAGAACCATCCGCGCAGCGAGACCACCCGGAGGGCCCGGCCCTGCAGCAGGTTGTCCAGGGCCGTGGCCTGCACCAGCAGCCCGGGCGCCTTGCGCGGGTTCATGGGCGTGGGCCTCAGGTCGGAAAGCCCCGGCGCCGAGCTGCCGATGAGCACCACCTTGCCCTTGAACAGGGAGGGATCCAGCGCCGGCTTGCGGCCCTCCTTCAGGGCCGCGTCCGAGCTCACCAGGTCGAAGAGCGGCCAGGCCCGGGAGGGAGGGCGGACGAAAAGCAGGTCCATGGTGCCGCCTCCGTCGACGGGCACGGAGCGCGCGCCCATCCACAGCCTTCCGCCTTCCAGGCACAGGGGCGGGCGGCCCAGAAGGTTCCAGGCCGCGCTAAGGGCCAGCGAAGGGTAGGTCCTGCCGCCGATGTCCACCAGCAGGCGGGCGCGGCGGCCCAGGCCGTCTCCGGGATCGGACAGGAAGGAGACGTCCCCCAGGCCCCGGAAGGCGCCCCACAGCGGCGCGGGCGGGTAGTCCACGTCCAGGGCCTTCTCCGGGGAAAGGTTTCCCAAGGAAAGCGGCAGCTGGTAGAGCGGGGGCATGGCGGCGAAGGCCGCCAGGTTGCCGGCCTCGCGCTCCTTGCCGGCGTACAGGCCGGAAAAGCATTCGCCCTGGGCCCTCAGGTCCCGCGCGAAGGTCAGGTCGTCCTGGGGCCCCTGGCCCGAGGGTGAGGTGAAGAGGAAGTCGAAGACCACGGCCCTGGCCCCGGCGCGCCGCAGGAAGTCGGCGGCCATGCCGTAGGTCTCGCGGGGCCAGGGCCAGGACACGCCGAACTCGGCCTGGGCCCGGTCCAGGCTGGCCTTGTCAAGGTACACGAAGGCCAGGGCCGGATCCATGGGCCCGGCCAGGTCCACCCGCAGCAGATCGGCGGACTTGCGGCCCAGGGCGCTCATCAGGCCGGTGTGGGCAAGCAGGAGCAGGGCCAGGAAGGCGGCCAGCCCCGAGGGGACCCCGGAAAGCAGGCGGGCCAGGTCTGTCTTGGGCTTGGAGGGGGACGGCATGCAAGGACAGTAAGGCGGCCCGGCAGGGCTGTCAAGGGCCCGGCGCGGGCCCCCGGCCGGCCCGCTGTCAAGCCAAGAATATCGCGGCCCGCCGGGGGCCCGGACGGGCCGGGACCAGCGCCGCCAGCCCACCCTCGTCGAGCGCGGCGGCGGCCTCATAGAACGACGGACGCGAGAACCCGTAATCGGCGACGGTGCGGCTCACCGGGTCGCCATCCACCCGCACCCGGCGCACCATCTCGTACTTCACCTGCACC
>JAJYGY010000322.1 GCA_021790555.1 bacterium | reverse complement strand
ACGAGGCCGGCCAGTGGGAGGGCCGCGACCCGGACGAGGTCTACCGGGGATACCTGGCCCAGATGCGGCTTTGCGCCCGGAGCGGCCTGTTCCAGGTCATGGGGCACGCCGACGTGCTGAAGAAGTTCGGCAACCGCCCCCGGACCGGCCTGGGCGCGGAATACCGGCGCACGGCCGAATGCTTCCGCGAGGCGGGGGTTCTGGTGGAACTCAACACGGCCGGGCTGCGCAAGTCCGTCGGCGAAATCTATCCGGGCATGGATTTCCTGAAGGCCCTGGCCTCGGCCGGGGTGCCCGTCACCCTGGGCTCGGACGCGCACCAGGCCGGACAGGTGGGCCAGGGACTGGAGGCCGCCCTGGACTGGGCCCGCCGGGCCGGCTACCGCGCGGTGCACCGCTGGGCCGCCCCGGGGCGGTTCGAGGCCGTGGGGATAGGATGAGCCCGCGCCACCCCGGGATGGTGGCTCATGGAAAAAAGGGGGTGCCTGCCTTATGGGGGCGGGGCTTGGAGGCGGGGGTTGAAGACATGGCGCGGGGGCGGGGAAGGGCCGCCTTGCGGCCAGGGAAACGGGGGGGCGGGATTCGCCGGCCGAAAGGGGAGACGGGAAAAAATGAAAACAAGTGGCCGTCCAAAAGTGTCCGTGGTGATGACCTTTTACAATGGGGAGAAATACCTCAAGGAAGCCCTGGACAGCATCCTGGGACAAACCTTCCGGGATTTCGAGTTTATCATCGTGGACGACGCGTCCACCGACCGCAGCGCCGCCGTGGTGCGTTCGGTGCGCGACCCCAGGATCCGGCTGCTGCGGAACCAAACCAGAATTGGCATGTCGGCCAGCCTCAATCTGGGCGTCCGGGAATCGCGTGGAATCTATATCGCCCGCATGGATGCCGACGACCTGTGCATGCCGAACCGCCTGGAAAAGGAAGTGAGATGGCTCGACGAGACGCCCAGTTGTTCGGTGGTGACCGCCCACATCCGGATAGTCGATGAGAAGGGGAAGGAACACACGGTCTGGTGGGAAGATCTGAACCACGCGGATTTTCGTTCAATTTCCCGTCAATTGGTCAGGACAAACTGCCTTTCCCATCCTTCCGTCATGGCCCGCGCCGGCGTGCTTCGGGCCAACCCCTACGATCCTCGGGCGCGGGCTGAAGATTATGAGCTTTGGCTGAGGCTCGTGGCCGCGGGGCACCGCATCGACAAGATCCCGGAGGTTCTCATCCTGCACCGCAGGCACCGGGAATCCCTCACCAACATTGATCATTCCCGGCCCGGCGCCGCGGTGTGGCAGCTGCTTCAAGCCAAGTGGGTTTTTTTGAGGAATCAGAGGGGAGGGTTCCGCAAGCCCAGCCTTTTTGAAGCCAAGGTAGCCTGGAATGCCGCTTCGGTGGCCTCGCGCCAGGTGGCCAAGATCGTCCTGGGCCCTCTCCGTCGGGGGGCTGAAAGCTCGCTTTTCGGGTTGGGGGAGTTGGCGGCCCGGGTGTGGCCGGTGCGCGTTGGCCCTGGTCCGGTGCTTTTTTTCCCCACCTACCAAGTAGGGGGGGCGGAGAGGGTCCATGCCGACATCTGCCGCTGCCTTTCCGGAAAGAAACCCGCCGTCGTGTTTACGGCTTCGTCGAGCGATCAAAGCCTTCTTGCCACATTTCGGGAATGCGGCCGGGTCTTCCGGCTGGGCTTTTGGCTGGGCCTGAAGGTGCCGAAGCCCTTCTTTCTCGGGTACTGGGCCGCGGTGCTGAACCGCGGGGGCGCCGATACGCTTGGATCGAATTCCTATTTTTATTACCAATTGGTTCCCCATTTGGGCCCAAAGGTGACCAAAAGGGATATCCTGCACATGTTCGGCGAGGGCGGCGAGACTTATTCCTTGCCCGTGGCACCCATGCTGGACGAGCGGATTGTGATCACCACCTCGGTGCGTGAACAATTGGGACAGCAATACCACCTCAAGGGCCTCGCGTCCGGGCTTTCTTCACGCATCCGCGTGATCGAAAACAAGGTTGATGACCTCTATTTCCGGGCCAAAAGGGTTCACGGGGGCAGGCTCCAGGTTCTCTACGTGGGCAGGGGCGGAGCCCAGAAACGGGTTCATCTGGTTGGGCAAGCGGCCGAATTGTGCGCCGAACGGGGGCTCGACGCTGAATTCACCCTGGTGGGGCCCGGTCTGGAGGATTGGATCCCTCCGGCCCAGCGCGGACGCCTCCGGTTCGCGGGTCCCGTCCACGGGGGAGGGGACCTGGAGCCTTTCTACCGGCGCGCCCACATTCTGATCCTGCTGTCCGCATGGGAAGGCTTCCCCCTGGTGGTGATGGAGGCGATGGCTTCGGGCGTGGTCCCTATTTGCTCCGCCGTGGGCGGCATCGGTTCGCACCTGCGGTCCGGGACAACCGGCTACCTGACGCCGGCCTTTCCCGAGAGGGAGGCCGTTGAAGCGGCGGTTTCCGCGATTGAAAGGCTGGACCGCGACCGCGGGAAGCTCAAGGCGTTGAGCGCGAACTGCTTCCGCCACGCCAAAGGGAATTTCAGGGCGGACCGGTTTTGCCGGGAGTACGCCTCCCTGTTCCATGGCCGGGAGCAGGCATGATCGCCCGGAAATTGAAGGGGATTCTAAGGGAGCTGATCCTTCCGGGCCATCCCGAAGTGGGGGCCGGGAATCCGGACCTGAGGCATGCATGGGTGCGCCAGCGCCTGGCGGCCCTGCCCCGGGGCTGGCGCCTGCTGGACGCAGGCGCGGGTGAACGGATCTACCAGCCGGACTGTTCCCATCTCGCCTACGTATCGCAGGATTTCGACCAGTACGACGGCACGGGAGACGCGCGCGGCCTGCAGACCGGAACCTGGAACCAAAGGGGCCTGGACCTGGTCTGCGACATCACCCGGGTTCCGGAACCGGACGGGGCGTTTGACGCCGTCCTTTGCACCGAGGTCCTGGAACATCTGCCCGATCCGCGCGCCGCGTTGGCGGAAATGGCCCGCCTCCTGCGTCCGGGCGGGCGGCTGATCGTCACGGCCCCCTTTTGTTCCCTGACGCACTTTGCCCCCCACCACTACGGGACCGGTTACAATCGTTATTTTTACGAGAAGGTGCTCCCCGAACTCGGGCTCCACGTCAGGGAAGCGCGGACCTATGGCGCCTATTTCGACTATCTGGCACAGGAGATCAGGCGGGTTCCGGACGTGGCCGCGCGCTACTCGAAGACCCGCCTTTCCCTGCCGGAGAGGGTGGTGTTGTCGCGCGCGCTTGGGGTTCTGGCGCGCCTGGCCCGTTTGGACGGCGGCTCGTCTGAACTGCTGACTTTTGGTTACCTGGTCGAGGCGGAGAAACCGGGCGTGGACCCCGGGGCCTGATGGCGCAGAGGGAAAACGCCGCGGCGGCGGTTTCCCAGGGATGCCCTTTCGTGGAGGTTTTTCGTGGCTGAAAATTCACGCAAGTACTTCATCACCGGCGGCGCCGGGTTCATCGGTTCGCATTTCGTCGACCTTCTGCTTTCCAGGCCGGGCGTGGCGGTGACGGTGTTCGACAACTTCACCTCGGGAGA
>JAJYGY010000013.1 GCA_021790555.1 bacterium | reverse complement strand
AAGAACAACCCCGTGCTGATCGGCGAGCCCGGCGTGGGCAAGACGGCCATCGCCGAGGGCCTGGCCCAGCGCATCACCTCGGGCAACGTGCCCGAACTGCTGACCAACAAGCGCGTGGTGACGCTGGACCTTTCGGCCGTGGTGGCCGGCACCAAGTACCGCGGCGAGTTCGAGGAGCGCCTGAAGGCCGTCATGAACGAGCTGCGCCACTCGGCCAGCAACATCATCCTGGTGATCGACGAGCTGCACACCCTGGTGGGCGCGGGCGCGGCCGAGGGGGCCATCGACGCCTCCAGCATGCTCAAGCCGGCCCTGCAGCGCGGCGAACTGCAGTGCATCGGCGCCACCACGCTCAACGAGTACCGCAAGTACATCGAGAAGGACGGGGCCCTGGAGAGGCGCTTCACCCCCATCACCGTCAACGAGCCCTCCATCGCCCAGAGCATCGAGATCATCCAGGGGCTGCGCGACCGCTACGAGGCCCACCACCGCGTGCGCATCCAGGACGACGCCATCGAGCAGGCCGTCAAGCTGGCCGACCGCTACATCACCAGCCGCTTCCTGCCCGACAAGGCCATCGACCTGATCGACGAGGCCGGGGCCAAGGCGCGCCTTTCCTCGGCCACCACCCCGCCCGACCTGCGCCAGCTGGAGCAGGAGATCGAGGGGGTCACCAAGGAAAAGGAAGTCGCCATCAAGGCCCAGGAATTCGAGAAGGCCGCCCGCCTGCGCGACAAGATCCGCGACCTGAAGATCCGCAAGGAGGAGGTCAAGAAGAGCTGGGAGCTGTCCAAGAACCGCTTCAGCGCCGTGGTCACCGGCGAGGACATCGCCCAGATCGTCTCCAAGCAGACCGGCATCCCCCTGACCCGCCTGGAGGAGAAGGAGACCTCCAAGCTGCTGCGCATGGAGGAGCACCTGAAGAGGCGCGTGGTGGGCCAGGACGAGGCCGTGGCGGCCGTGTCGCGGGCCATCCGGGCCAGCCGCGCCGGCATCTCCGACCCCCAGAAGCCCATCGGGTCCTTCGTGTTCCTGGGCCCCACCGGCGTGGGCAAGACCGAGCTGGCCAAGAGCCTGGCCGAGTTCCTGTTCGACGACCAGGACGCGCTCATCCGCATCGACATGTCCGAATACATGGAGAAGTTCGCCACCTCGTCCCTGATCGGGGCGCCTCCGGGCTACATCGGCCACGACCAGGCCGGCCAGTTGACGGAGAAGGTGCGGCGCAAGCCCTACAGCGTGGTGCTGTTCGACGAGATCGAGAAGGCCCACCCGGACGTGCTCAACATCCTGCTGCAGATCCTCGACGACGGGCGCCTCACCGACACCACCGGGAGGACGGTCGACTTCAAGAACACCGTCATCATCCTCACCAGCAACCTGGGCACCTCGGAGATCCAGAAGAACCTGGGCTTCGAGGCGGGTTCGGGCGAGGAGGACTACGAGAAGATGAAGGACAAGCTCCTGAGGCTGTTCAAGAACACCTTCCGGCTGGAGTTCGTCAACCGCCTCAACGAGATCATCATCTTCCGGCGCCTGACCAAGCCGGTGCTCTCCAGCATCGTGGACCTGGTCATCGACCAGGTGGTGGGCCGCCTGAAGGAGAAGTCCATCAGCGTCAGCCTGGACGAGGAATCCCGGGACTGGCTGATCGTCCGCGGCTACGACGCCACCCTGGGCGCCCGGCCCCTGAAACGGGTGGTGAAGCGCTACGTGGAGGAGCCGCTGGCCGAGGAGATCCTCAAGGGAGGCCTGCTGCCCGGTTCCAAGGTGGTGCTGAGCCGGCCCGAGGACAAGAAGGCCGAAGGCCTGGTGCTGAAGGTGGAGGCGGGGGAACCGGCCGTCGAGCCGGTGGCCCAGCCCTGAAACCGGCGAAGCCGAGCCGCCCTTTCCATCCGAACGGAGGGAAGGGCGGCTTTTTTTGTTTGTGGCCCAGGGCCGGACGCCTGAGGGCCGGGGAAGTCCGACGGATGCGACATGAAACCATCGCCTAAGCTGTGGGTGTGGGCCGGGATCCTGGCCCTCCTGGCCGCGGGGACCGGACTGGCCCTGTGGCAGGGGGGAAGGGTCCTGCAGCGCTGGAAGCTGAACTGGATCGCCCAGGCCGAGGCCGCCACCGGGCGCGCCATCCAGGTGGATTCGGTGGAGGCCGGCCTTTTCGGCACCCTGACCCTGAAGGGGGTCCGGATCGGCCCTCCCGGATCGGCCGGCAGGGCGCCGGCGCCGGGCGGCGAGCAGGTCTGGATGAGCGCCGACAAGGTGGTGCTTTCCTTTTCCCTCTGGCAGATCCTCTTCCACAAGGCCGACTTTCTGGACAGCCTGAAGGGCATCGAGCTGATCCGCCCCTTCGTGCGCCTCTCCGGCGCGGTGGGGACCGCGGCCGGCCCCCCGGGGTCCGCGGGAGGAGGGCCCGGCCTCTCCCTGCCGGTCCCCCCGGTACCCGTGACGGTGCGTCAGGGCAGGATCCGCGCGGACCTGGGCGCCCCGGTTCCGGTCCCGCCCGCGCCGCGCTCCATCTCGTCCCCCTCCGGCGGCCCCGCGCTTTCCCCTTCGGCCACCCTCCTGCTTCAGGACCTGGATGGCACCCTGTACCCCGGGGCTGCCGGACGCGTCTCCCTTGAGATGACCGCGCGCATCCCGGGCGGCGGCGACGGCGGCGTTTCGGCCTCGGGAACCTGGAACTTCCGCAGCGGAAAGGGGAGCCTCAGGGCGACCCTGGACCGGGTCTCCCTCAACGCCCTGCGGGCCTGGGTCCCCCGGAACGAGGCCGCCTGGGCCTTCAAGAACGGCTGGGCCTGGGGCCGGTTTGAACTGCGCGGCGCGGCGCCCGCGCCCGGCCAGTGGAAGCCCGGCCTCGAGGTCCAGGGCGACCTGAGGGTCGGGGGCGCCGACCTCTTCAACGACAGCCGCGGCCCCAGACTTCGGGGGCTTTCGGCCCGGGTGCGCCTGAAGGACAGGCGGGCCGACCTGGAATCCCTGAGCTTCCTCCTGGGGGGAAGCCTTTGGCAGGGCCGGGGCTTCATCGCCGACCTGGGGGATCCCCGGCTGCACCTGGAGGTCTCCTGCGAGGGACTGAACCTGGCCGACGCGGGCCTGGCCCTGGACCTGCCCGCGGGGTTGAGCCTGAGCGGAACGGCCCAGGCCTGGGCCCGCCTGGACGGGTCCCTGGAGGACCCCCAGGGCAGCCTGCGCCTGCGGGGCGGCCGGGCCTGGATCCAGGGCTTCGCCTGCCGCGACCTGGACCTGACCCTGGGGCTGGAAAACCACCGCGTGCGCATGGACAAGGCCTCGGCCCTGGTGGACGGGGCGCGCCTGGACGGCTGGGGTCTCTGGGAATGGCCGGGTCCCGGGGCGGGCGCGGGCGCGGAGCCGCGCTTCTCGCTGGGATGCCGCCTGACCGACTATCCGCTTGAGGCCTGGGCCGGCCGGGCGGGATTTTCCGGACTGTCGGGCACGGTCAGCGCCGAGTTCCAGTCCCAGGGCTCGGCCCGGGGCGTCTCCTGGACCTGCCGGGCGCGCAGCCCCCGGATTCTCGTGGACGGAAGGGAA
>JAJYGY010000118.1 GCA_021790555.1 bacterium | reverse complement strand
CGGGTCGGCGGCGGTTCAGGCCTCCTCGGCGTCGAACCCGTGGCGCGGGCGGCGCCGGGCGGCGCGCGGGCCGCGCCGGCCCTCCCATTCCCCCCGGTCCCAATCCTGGGCGCAGCGGGCCCATTCCTTCCAGTTCTTGGGGTCGATCCAATGCCCTCCCACGTGCTCGGGGATGACCAGCCCGAAGAACACCGCGGTCAGGCTGACCAGGCCGCCGGCGGCCAGGGCCACCACCACCAGCACGGTCAGGACATGGGGCCCCAGGCTCTGCCCGAACTCCAGCAGCACCCAGGGCGTCCCCACCGCGATCCCCAGGCCCGCCAGGGCCCCGGTGGCGCTGATGAGGCCCTTTCCGGTGCCCCCCTTGCTGAACTGAACTGCCGACTCATCCATGGCGTTTTCCTCCTGGAGAATGGGGCGGAGCCTCCTCCGCCCGGGAATCCGAATGTTGCCCGAAGGCCAGGCGCAGGGCCTCCAGGCCGTAGCGGCAGCGGCTCGCCGCCGTGTTCAGGGATATCTTGAGGGATTCCCCGATCTCCTTGAAGCTCAGTCCCGTGTAGTAGCGCAGCCGCAGCGCCGTCTGCTGGGCGGCGGGAAGCCGGGCCAGGGCCCTTTCCATCTCCCAGGGCTCCAGGCCCTCCCGCATCCCCCCCTGAAGGGCCGGGGGCGGGGCCTTTTCCAGGTCCTCCAGGGGCACCCAGGGCCTCTGGCGCTCCCGCCTTTTCAGGGCGTTGAGCCAGGCGGCGCGCGCGGCGTAGGCGTCCCAGTCCTGGACGCGGTCGCGGTTCCTCCACAGGCCCAGCAGGGCCTCCTGCACCGCGTCCTCGGCGCCGTGCCTGCCCCGGCACAGCGGGGTCACCAGCCGGATCAGCCGGGGCCGGATCCCCTCCGCCCAGTCGTCAAAGGATTGGTGGTCTTTGGACACCTTCATCCGCCGCCTTAAGGGTTTGCCCTTCAGAGGAAGGACCCGGGAGGCGCCCGTTTTTGTCTGCGAGGGGGAAATTTTCCGGGCCCGGGACCATCTTAAGGCGGCGGCGTGGAAAAATGGATGGGGTTTTGGCCGGGCGTACAACAAAAAGGGCGCCCCGAAGGGCGCCCTTCCTCTTCCCGGCCCGTCGTCCGGGCTATTTCCTGGCCGGCATCTTCAGCCCGATGTAAAGGTTGTGTCCGTCGCGGGAAACCTGCAGCACCACGTCCTGGCCGGGCTTCAGGGCGTCCACCAGGCGCTTGAACTGCTCAGGGCTGCGCAGCTTCGAATTCCCCATCTCCAGGATCACGTCGCCCGGCTGCAGGCCCGCGTCGTCGGCCGGGGAATCCGGCTCCACCTGTTCCACCACCACGCCCTTGGACCCGGACTTCACCAGCAGGCCCAGCCGGGGCCGGCTGACTTCCCCGCCCTGATCGGCCGAGGAGCCGCCGCCCGAATCCTTCATCTTGCCCACGGTCACCTCCAGGTCCTTCCACCCGCCGTCGCGCCAGATCCTGGCCTTCACCCGGCTGCCCACCCGGGTCTCGGCCACCACGCGCTGCAGTTGCCGCACGTCGCTGACCGGGGTGGCGCCGAACTGCGCCAGCACGTCGCCGTCCTGGAATCCGGCCTTGTCGGCCGGGCCGCCGTCGAGCACGTCCGCGATCACCACGCCCTTCTGCCCCTTGGGCACCTCGAAATGCTGGGCCAGGTCCGGCGTCAGCTCCTGGATGGAAACCCCCAGCCATCCGCGCACCACCTTGCCGTTGGTGATCAGCTGCTGGTACACGTCCTTGGCCATGTCGATGGGGATGGCGAAGCCGATGCCCTCGGAGCCCCCCGACTGGGTGCTGATGGCCGTGTCGATGCCGATGACCTCGCCCTTCATGTCCACCAGGGGTCCGCCCGAATTGCCGGGGTTGATGGGCGCGTCGGTCTGAAGGAAGTCGTCGTAGGGCCCCTCGCCGATGACCCTTCCCTTGGCCGAGATGATGCCGTGGCTGACCGTCTCCTCGAAGCCGAAGGGAGAACCCACGGCGATGACCCAGTCGCCCACCTCGATGGCGGACGAATTCCCCAGCTTGGCGGCTGTCAGGCCGGCCGGGGCGTCCTTGATCTGGATGACGGCAAGGTCGGTCTTGGGGTCGGTGCCCACCACCTTGCCGGTGAACTCGTCGCCGTCGTAGAGCTTCACCTGGATCTTGTCGGCCTTGTCCACCACGTGGTTGTTCGTCAGCACGTAGCCCTTCTGGGCGTCCACGATGAACCCGGAACCCAGGCTGTCCTCCTTGTAGTCCTGCTGGGGCATCCCGCCGAAGAAGCGGTCGAAGAAGTCGCGGAAGTAGGGGTCCTGCTGGCCGTCCTGGCCGAAGCTGAACATGTTGTCCTGGCGGATGTCCTTCTCGGTGTTGATGTTGACCACCGAGGGCTTGATGATCTTGGCCACCTGGGCGAAGCTCTCGGGAAAGCCCTGGGCCAGGAGTCCGGCCGGCAGGGACAGGGCCGCCAGGCAAAGCGCGCGAACCGTGGGTTTCATCGGAATCCTCGAGTGATGAAGGAACTCAAACCTTCCACTGCCTCTCCGCCGCCAGCAGGCGGACCAGGTCCTTCTCGCGGGCGTTGAGGTCCTTGGGGATCTCCACCTGGAGCTCCACGTAGTGGTCCCCCTTCCTGCCCCCCGACTCCACCCCCCGGCCGGCCAGCCGCAGCCGGGTCCCGGGCTGGACCCCGGCCGGCACCTTGGTACGCACCGGCCCGTGCAGGGTGTCCGCCACCAGTTCGCAGCCCAGCAGGGCCTGGGCCAGGTTGAGGGTCTCCACCCCGCTGATGTCCAGCCCCAGCCGCCTGAAGCGGGGATGCGGGGCCACCTTCAGGGTCAGGTAGAGGTCGCCGGCCCCGCGGCCGCCCGGCTGGCCCTCTCCGTGGATGCGCAGGCGGGTGCCGTTCTCGGCCCCGGCCGGCACCTGCACCCGCAGGCGCCGCTCCACCCGCACCATGCCGTCGCCGCCGCATTCCGGGCAGGCGCGGCCACGGCTTCCGGGCTCCACTCCCCTCCCCTGGCAGCGCGGGCAGCGCTCCTCGCGCGGCAGGCTGATGGTCAGGGGGCCGCCCTTGACGGCCTGGTCGAAGGAGATCTCCACCTCGGCGCTGGCGTCCCGGCCGGCCTCCACGCCTCCGGAAGGGTCCGCGCCGCGGCCGAAGGGTCCGCCGCCGCCCCATCCACGGCCGAAGAACATCTGGAACAGGTCGTCGATGCTGGCGTTGCCGGCCTCCATGCCGCCGGCCTGGCCCCAGTCCTGGGCCCAGCCGAAGCCGCCGGGAGCCGCGGCCCGGCCAGGCCTGCCCTGGCGGGCCTGGCCCGCCCAGGGATTGGCCCTCAGGGAGTCGTAGCGGGCCCGCTTTTCCCTGTCGGAAAGGATCTCGTAGGCCTCGTTGATGCCCTTGAACTTTTCCTCGGCCTGCTTGTTCCCGGGATTGGCGTCCGGGTGGTACTTCTTGGCGAGCCTTCGGTAGGCCGCCTTCAATTCCTCGGCGCCCGCGGCCTGCTTGACCCCCACCACCTCATACAGATCCGCCACGGAG
>JAJYGY010000212.1 GCA_021790555.1 bacterium | reverse complement strand
GCGAATCCGTCGGCGAAACGGTTGCCGTCGAACTCGGCGTGAAGGTGGAAGTGGATGCCGCCAGGCCCCTCGTGGCCCAGGCCCCCAGGAACAGGGCCGTCCAGGCAGCCGTGGCAAGGATTTTCCTCGTTTTGGTCATCTTCTCCCCCAGGCTCCCCGCGCTCATTTGACGATCAGGATTTTCTGCGTGTACTGCCCGCTGCTTCCGTCGGCGTAGTCCACCTTCAGGCGGGCCACGTACAGGCCGGGCACCAGTCCGTTCGTGCTGGCGCACTGGTCGCGCTGCGCCCCGAAGCTGAGCGTCGAGACGCGCGCCCCGGCCTCGTTGTAAAGGTCCCAGGTGCTGGACGTGGGCGCCTTGTCAAAGTAGAGGCAGATGGGGTCCCCCACCTTGGCCGGCACCGGGGCCAGCACCGGCTTGGACATCCCGGATTCCGCGAAGACGGGCGTGGCCTGGGCCTGGGCCTGCTGGCCCGTGAAAATGAGGACCGTGCCGTCCGCCTCCCCCACGGCCAGGTCCGGTATCCCGTCCCCGTTGACGTCGCCCACGCTCAACCCCAGGCCGGACGGGCCAAATGAGGAAGCGCCGAAGGACTTCCCCTGGAAGGGATTGTCCGCCCCGTCGTCCAGGACGAAGCGGGGGTCGGCCAGGTCGCCCACGTTCTTGAGGAAATGGATGTTGCCGTCCCGGGTGGCCACCAGGGCGTCGTCCAGGCCGTCGCCGTCCTCGTCCAGAAAGACCAGGGAGTTGGCGGTGGTGCCGAAGTTTATCCCGGAGAAGGGACTGGCCGTGCCTGTCAGCTCGGTGAAGGCGGGGCTGGAGGCCGTGCCGGTGTTCTTGAAGTAGCGGACCCCGGTGCCGGCCGTGAAGGCCAGGTCCAGGGTGCCGTTGTGGTCCAGGTCCGCGAAAGCCCCGCCAGGGCCGTAGGAGGAGGAAATGCTGATCGCCGAGAAGGGATCTGAAGACCCGGATTGTTTCACCAGGTTCGGCTGGGTTGCCGTTCCCTGGTTCTGGTAGTACTGCTGACCGTTCTTCGCCAGCACCAGCCCGTCCTGAAGTCCGTTGCCGCCCAGGTCGGCGAAGGCCAGGGCCGGCAGGTCAAAAATCGGGACGACGCCCTGCGGAAGCGGATTGGAGCTCGCGGGCTGCGGCGAGAAGGCCGGCTGGCCGGGCGTACCCGTGTTCTTGAAGTATTGGAGCCCCTGCAGGTAGCTGCCCACGAAAAGGTCGGTCTTGCCGTCCCCGTCGATGTCGACCAGCGAGGGAAACGCGTTGATGCCGCTGGTTGCCACGCCCTGCTGGGTGAAGGAAGGCGAGGTCAGGGAACCGGTGTTTTTGTAGTACACCAGCGACCCGGCCACGTTGCCGAGGACGCAGTCCTGGAGGCCATTGCCGTCCAAGGACGCGAAGCAGGGGCTCCCCGCGCCCCCAAAAAAATAACCCCCCACCGGGAAGGAGGAAAAGGGATTGCCAGCCCCGCTTTCCTGCACGAACGCCGGCTGGGTGGGCGTGCCCACGTTTTTCAGGTACACCACGGAACCGCCGGAGCCGTTCAGGGCCACCACCAGGTCTTCAAGCCCGTTCCCGTCCAGGTCCACGAAAGCCGGCGTGCCGACCCCCCCGTTGGAGGGGCCGAAGGAGTGGCCGAGGGGCAGCTGGATGCCATTGAAGGGGTTGGCGGCGCCCGTCTGCCGGACAAAAACGGGATGCTCGGCGGTACCGGTGTTCTTGAAAAAGGCGATGGTGACCTGCCGCGGTCCCGAGTGGGAGGAGGTGGTGGTAGTGGTGGGGCTGGTCGTGGTAGTGGTGCCCGTTACGGAGGACGCCCGCGGATCCACCAGTTCCACCATGTCCTGCGTGCCGTTTCCGTCAAGGTCCGCGAAGGCCACGCCCCCGTATTTTCCGCTGCTGTAATTTCCGGTCTGGATGAAGTTGAAGGGGTTCTTGGAGCCGGATTGTTCGACGAAATGGGGGTACTGGGAGGTGCCCGTGTTCTTGAAAAACCTGAGATGATTGACCACATAAGGTTTCGAGACGCTGCTATTGTAGTTGGAACTGTAGTGATGATACCTGTCACCGGATATCACGGCATCGTATACGCCGTTGCCGTCCAGCTCCACGAAATTCAGCTGGGGATAGGAGGCGTACACGCCGTGGAAGGGGTTGTTCGGGCCGGTTTCCTGGACGAACTCCGGGTTTCCAGGAGTGCCCACGTTCTTATAGTATTCTATGCTCGAGCCGGCGCTGGAATAGCTCGTGGAAACGATTGAGTTATGGTTTCCACCCTCGGCCACGAAAAGGTCCGGAACCCCGGCGCCGCGCAGATCCGCCAGGACGGGCTTGGAAAAGGGGCTGGCCTGGATGTCCTGGAACGGACTGAGCATGAGCTCGTGGAAGGCCAGGTGTCCCGCCCAGGCATGCAGGCTCATCCCCAGGGCCAGGCCGACCGACAAAAAGGCGGTGCGGAGGTTGCCCGCCGTGGCCTCGATGCGGGCCTTGAGCCGCTCCACCCTGCGCGCCAGGGCCCGGCGCGCCTGGACCGGAAGGCTCCAGAAGCTGCCGTTCTGCCGGCCGCGCTCGAGCCTGCGGCTGAATTTCAGGTATTTGCGGCAGAGAGCTGCCAGCGAAGACCGCTCTTGAAAGCGCATCATGGCCTCTGTGGAATCCTTGCGGAGGGACTTCCAAATCGTCGGGCAACGCGCGCGCCCCTCCCGTGTATCGCGCTTGACCGGATCCAAGGCGGTCGTGGCGGGCCACCCGTGACCGGCGCGCCGACAGACTCATCCAGTGTTGAGGGCGGGATTAAACCAGGAACCATGATATATGTCAAGAACAGAAAATATTTGGGTTAGCCCTTCTTTTCCCGGGCCCCCCAGAAGGTGGCCCCAGGCAGGGAAAGGGCCAGGCGGTGCTCGGGCGCCTCGTGCCCCAGGATGTTGGGCCGGAGCATGCCCGGCAGCACCTGCACGTCGTAGATCTCGTCCACGCTGGTGTGGTACTGGATCTGCCCCACCACGGACCCGGCCCGTAGGTCCACCACCTGGATGCCGCTGAAAAGGGATTCCTTGGCGATGGGCAAATCCCGGAAGGTGGAGCTGTTCTGGCGCAGCCTGGAAAGCCCGATGAACAGGAAATCCCCCCAGCGAGCCAGGCCCCGGGCGAATCCCTTGAGCCGGGTGACCACCTCCCTGCGCCGCGTGGCGGGATCCACCTTGAGCAGCTCCCCGGTGCCGGAATTCAGCAGGTAGAGGCTGCCCTTGTACAGCCTCGGGGAGTGCGGCATGTACAGGCCGTCCAGAATCACCTCGCCGTCGGACACCCGCATCAGCAGTCCGCGGGCGGCGGAAATGTCCTCCCGCCAGCCGCCGGGCTTGTCGCTGGGCGCCAGCGCCGTCACGTAGGCCGGCTCGCCGTCCTCCATGGCCATGCCGTTGAGATGGCAGCGGTCCTCGGGCAGCAGGTCGGAGATGAAGGGCGGCTTCCAGGCGGGGCGGAAGCTGAACCCGTCGTCCAGCAGGCACAGGCAGGAAAACCGCGTGTTGACGGCCCACAGGCCCTTGGGC
>JAJYGY010000307.1 GCA_021790555.1 bacterium | reverse complement strand
TTCCGATCTGGCCGTCCAGCCGGCCAAGGACGCCTTCCTGGTCTACGCCGGCCAGGCCCTCAAGGGGATCAACATGGTGCTCAAGGCTTCCAGGAAGGGCGACGACGACGAAAGCGCCAAGGGGTTCGAGTTCTGCAAGCTCGCCCTGGCGGACCTCAGGGCCCTGCAGGCCCAGGCCGGGGGAGGGGGCGGCGCCGGGCAGGGCATCGGCAAGAGCTTCGGCCTGAACGGCAGCATGAGCTTCTCCTCGTCGTCGTCGAGCTTCAACCTTTCCGTCAACGCCTCCGAACCCATGACCCGCAACATCGACTGGGGCGCCGGGGTCGGCATCGGCCTGACCTCGTCCGACAATTCCGCCGCGGCCGCCAGCAGTTCCAGCCAGCCCAGCTCGCTCATCAGCACCAGCCTCAACGGCACGCTCTTCCTGCGCTACAACTTCCTGGACGCCTTCCCGGACAGCCCCTGGATCGTGCCCTACCTGGGCGTGCAGGGCGGCCTGGGCGTGTCGGCCAACGCCATCAACACCGACAGCCCCACGGGCACCGACACCCTCACGGCCAGCCTGCTGGGAGGCTGGCTCTTTTTCTTCAACCGGGGCACGGCCCTGACCCTGCAGGCGGAGTACGATTCCAACATGTCCGACCAGGTGACCAGCACCACGGACACCACCACCTCTTCGGGCCAGTTTTCCATCAGCACGGGGATGCGGTTCTTCTACTGACGCGCCAGGAGCGAGGCCGTGGCCCCCAGGTACAGGGCCGCGCCGGCAAGAAACGGGCCCCAGGCGAAGGGGCCGGGCAGGAAACGGGTGGAGGCGGCCCGGAAGGCCGGGCTGGTGGCGAGTTCCAGGAACGAGGGCGCGAAGCCGCCCTTGAAGATCAGGGCGCCGTAGTCGCGCAGGAAGGCGGAAAGCACCAGGGCGTTGCCCGCCCAGAGCAGGGCCCATTCGGGGGAGGAAGGGTTTCTCCGGGCCTTCAGCAGGGCCAGCGCCAGGGCGATCATGATGAAGGAACAGAGCAGGGGGGCCAGCACCGGGCCGACCCAGGCCCAGGGGATGAGGAAGAGCAGGTCCGGGGTGAGCGGGGAAGGGGGCCAGCCCAGGACGGCCCTGAGCCAGACGTAGTAGAAGATGTCCCACAGCGCGAAGGCCCACAGGAAGAAGGCGAAGCGCTCGTGGAAGCTTTTCCCCGCCAGCCAGGCCACGGCCGCCAGCATCACCAGCGTGGCGGCCTCGCGGGCCCATTCCACGTCCAGGGTGCGCGGGTCGATCCACTTCAAGGGGAACGCGAAACCGCCCGGATAGTACAGCATCCTCAGGTACACCACCACGGCCGATTCCACGAAGGCCATGCCCACCGCGTAGATCCCGACCACCAACAGGCTTTTCCAGGCGGATTTTTCCACGGCTCCTCCCCGCGAACTTGGGCCACGCGCGTCCCCCGGGAGCCGAAGGCCTATTCCGCCTTCTTCCCGGCGGCGTAATGCTCGTACACCACCACGTCCAGGGGCAGGTCGGCCAGCTGCGATTCCAGCGCCTCCCTGGCCTCGGCCCATTCCAGCTTGCCCAGGCCCGAGCCCAGGCGGGTCAGGGCCAGGCTCTGGATGCCCAGTTCCTTGTGGTGCCGCCTCACCTCGTGCAGGGCGCGGTTGAGGTGGTTCTGCTTTGCCTTGCCGCTCTCCTCGCGGATGAAGAACTGAAGGATGTTCTTGGAGGGGTGCTTCCACAGCCAGTATTCGCCGGGCCGCGGCCGGGCGTTCTTCAGGTGCTGGCGGAATTCCTTGTAAAGGTCCGGATAGTGCTGGCGCAGGACCAGCCCCAGGCCGGTCTTGAAGTCGTCGTCCGTGGACACGCCGTGGCCGATGGTCTGGGCGCGGGTGTACAAAATGTCCCCATTGACATAGCGGATCATGAGTCCTCCTGGAAACCCTTGGCGGGGGCGGGAAAATACTGTTATAACATGGCCGTTGGCCGGAATCAAATTCCACGGAGCCGCCATGGACGAACGCGTGTACAGCACCCACCCGGGGATTTTCATGAAGAAGGAGGCGCCGCCCCCCAATTCCGGAAATCCCCTGCCGCCCCTGGGCCAGGAGGTCCGGCTGCGGCGCGAGAAGAGCGGACGCGCCGGCAAGACCGTCACGGCCGTCTTCGGCTTCCAGACCTCGGAAGCGCAGAGGGAGGCCCTGGGCAAGCGGCTCCAGAAGGCCCTGGGCACCGGCGGCACGGTCAAGGACGGACGCATCGAGGTGCAGGGCGACCAGCTGGCCAAGGCCGTGAGGCTGCTGGAGGACTGGGGATACAAGCCGCGCCAGGCCGGGGGATGAAATCCGTCCCGTCCCGGCGCCTCAAGGAGTCGTGAATGGAATGGGCCGCCTGGTTGAACCATTCCCTGCCGGCCGCCGCGGCCCTGGGGGCCTTCCTGGAGGGGGAAACCCTCCTGCTGGCCGCCTCGGCCCTGGCCCACCTGAAGGGCATGGACCCCTGGCCCCTCTGGGCGGCGGCCTCGCTGGGCGCCTGGCTGGGCCACGCCTTCTGGTTCGGGGTGGGCCGCCTGATGGGCCGGGAAAGGATCCTGGCCCTGCGTCCTTCCTGGAGGCCGGCCCTTGAGAAGGCCGACGCCCTGGTGAAGCGGAGGCCCGTGCTTTCCCTGGTGGCGCTGCAGTACGCCTACGGCCTGCGCCTGGCCGGCGCCGTGGCCCTGGGCCTGAGTTCGCTGGCCCTGCCCCTGTTCCTGGCCATCCAGGCCTTCAACTGCATGGCCTGGGCCGCCCTGGTGGTGGCGGGGGGCACCCTGCTGGCCGGCCCCCTGGTGGACCGGCTGGACCGCCTTTCCCTGGGGCTGCAGCTGGGCGTGCTGGCGCTGGCGCTGGGATGGCTGCTGTGGAAGTGGCGGCGGACCCGGGGCCGCCGGCCCCCTTCTTCCTCGACGCGGGCATGAAAGAAAACGTCTGCTTCATCCTCGACCGCAGCCAGACCCCGGCCAACATCGGCCTGGCGGCCAGGGCCATGGCCAACTTCGGCTTCACCAGGCTTCGCCTGGTGGCCCCCAAGGACCTTGACCGGGCCCGCAGGCTGGCCCGGCACGGGGGCTTCGTGGTGGAGCGCGCCGAGGTCTTCGAAGACCTGGATTCCGCCCTGGACGACCTGGGGCACGTGGTCGGGACCACCGGGCTGGCCAGGCTTTACGACATGGAAGTGCTGCCCCCCGCGCCGGCGGCGGCGGAGGCGGCCGGCCTGGCCGCGCGGGTCCGGGTGGGCGTCCTGTTCGGCAAGGAGACCCACGGCCTCACCCTGGACCAGCTGCGGCGCTGCACCCGGGTCTCGCAGGTGCCGACCCATGCCGACTGCCCGTCCATGAATCTCTCCCACGCCGTGTCCCTGTACGCCTGGGAGATGGCCAAGGCCCTGGGGGGCTTGAGGGAATTTCCCGGGGAGGAGCCGGCCCCCCAGGGCGAAAAGGCCCTGATCGTGGGCAAGCTGGAATCCCTGCTGGAGGCCCTGAACTACGAGCCGGCCGGCCGGCGCCAGGCGCTGAAGCAGGGTCTCAAGCGCTTCCTGGAAAGGCGGCCCCTGACG
>JAJYGY010000292.1 GCA_021790555.1 bacterium | reverse complement strand
TCAGGGTGAGGGACACCTCGGCCATGCCCGAGGGCTTGCGGGCCTCGGTGCCGTTGAAAATCACGTCCTCCATTTTGGAACCGCGCAGGGCCTTGGCCGACTGTTCGCCCAGTACCCAACGGATGGAGTCCGAGATGTTGCTCTTACCACACCCGTTGGGGCCGACCACGGCCGAGATGCCGGGCTCGAAGGCCAGCTCGGTGTAGTCCACGAAGGACTTGAATCCCTGGATCTCGAGTTTTTTCAGAAGCACGAAGGGCCCTCATGAGCGGAAAGCGGGGTGGGGGTCGAAAACGCGCACATGATAAAGAGGAATTTTTTAAATTGCAAGTGTCACCGAGGGATTTTGGGGCGGGAACTCAGCGCGGAAAAGGGGCCTGGTGGCGCAGTCCCTTGATCAGGGAAAAATGCCGTGCGTTGAAGGTGTACAGGAGGCAGTCCAGGCCCACGGCGCACTGGCCGATCAGGGCGTCCAGCATGCTCAGGTTGTGGGAAAGCTTGGACCTGGCGTAGTCCGCCAACGCCCTGTCGCAGTCCTCCGCGCCCGGCCACAGCACCGGGAAGCGGCCGGCCAATTTCATCGTGGCGTCCAGTTCCCTCTTGTTCCGGCAACCGTAGATGAGCTCCAGCACCACGAAGCCGGGCAGGCCGAGTTCCTCCTCCCCCAGGCCGTCCAGCCACCGTACCGCCGCCGGATTCCCCCGGTAGACCTCCACCATCACGTCGGTATCCAGCAGGATCATCGGTGCCCCGCGCGCTTCTCCAGGCCCAGCCTCAGGGAACGGGCCAGGGAGGCTTCCCGGCTGGAATCCCTCCTGCCCTTCCAGAGGCCCACCACGCCGGACTCCAGAAGCCCCTTGGCCGTGTTTCTCGAGCCTTCCTTCTCGCGGTAGGCCCGGATGGCCTGACGGACGACATCCGCCATGCTGACGCGCGATTGGCGGGCCTTCCGGTCCAGCCAGCTCTTGTCCTTTTCATCGAGGCTGATCAGGGTGCGCACCATGGTCCCTCCCGCGGATGATATCATTCCAGCGGGAATGATATCAAGAGAACGCCCGGGCTTCAAGCCCAGGACGGCCTCACCGGCCACGTCCCGCGCCTTCACCGCGCCCGCCAGGCGCGGCAGCGATCCACGAAGCGGAAGGCGGCTTCCGGGCGGGAGGCCAGGTTCAGGTGCAGGTAGGTGGCCAGGCCGTTGGGGAGCAGCCAGCCCTCGCGGCGCGGCGGCCGCCCCTCCTGCGACAGGGTCCAGGAGGAGGGCAGCGGATCGCCCCTCCATTCCAGGGCGCTGTGGTGGAATTCGTGGCCGCGCAGCCGCTCGCCCGGCCCGGCCAGGGGGTTTCCCGGCCCGGCCTCGGCCTCGGCGTACCCGAAGTTCACCAGGCGCGGGCCCATCACCACGCGGGCCGGGACGGCGCCCACCAGGGAATGGCTCCGCCCGTCCAGGTCCACCATCTCCTCGCACAGCCACATCAGCCCGCCGCATTCGGCCCAGGTGGGCAGGCCGGCCAGCACGGCTTCCCTCACCTGCCGCCTCAGCGCCCCGCGCCCCTGCAGGGCCTGGCCGAAACTTTCCGGAAACCCGCCGCCCAGCACCAGGCCGCAAACCCCTTCGGGAAGGCGCTCATCCTTCAACGGGCTGAAGAAGGCAAGCTCGGCCCCGGCCGCCTCAAGAAGGTCCAGGTTCTGGGGATAATAAAAGTGGAAGGCCTCGTCCCTGGCCAGGGCCAGCCGCACCCGGGGGCCCGTCCGGGGCGGGAGGGGGGGCGGGGAGGCGGGAGCGGGGATGGCCGCGGCCCGCGAGGCGGCGTCGATGAGGGCCTGGAAATCCAGCCCGTCCTCCACGGCCGGAAGCGCGGCCTCCAGCCCCCCGCGCCATCCCGGAACCTCCGAAGGCGCGGCCAGCCCCAGGTGGCGCTCGGGAAGGGCCAGGCCGGGCAGCCGGGGGATCCACCCGAAGCATTCCATGCCCGCCACTTCCTTGAAGGCCCTGGCGAGCAGGCCGGCCTGGCGCCGGCCGGAGGCCTGGTTGAAGACCACGCCGGCGAAGTCGATCCCTTCCCCGGCCCGCTTCAGGCCCAGGGCCGTGGCGGCCAGGGTGGGGCCGGCCTTGGCGGCGTTGAAGACCAGCACCACCGGCGCGGCCAGGGTCCGCGCCAGGCTGGCCGTGGAAAAGGCGCCGAAGGGGGCGCCCACCTTGCCGTCGAACAGCCCCATGGCGCCCTCCACCAGGGCGAAGTCGGCGCCGAGGCAGGCCCCGGCGAAGAGGCGCAGGTTGTCCTCCTCGCCGGCGATCCAGGGGTCCAGGCTGACGGCCGGGCCGCGGCTGAAGGCGCCCAGGAACTGGGGGTCCAGGAAATCCGGGCCGGACTTGAAGGCGCGGGCCCGCAGGCCGCGCGCCCCGGCCCAGGCCAGCACCAGCAGGCTGAGCAGGGTCTTGCCCGAGGAGGAGCCGGGCGCGGAGACGAGCAGGCGGGGGGTGGAGATCATCGCGCCAGGAGGAAGACCAGGCCCAGGGCCGTGGAGACCTCGGCCACCTCGTGGCCGAAGCCGATCAGGTCGCCGCTGACGCCGCCCAGGCGCCGCAGGGGCACCAGCGTGGCCACCAGGCCCAGGGCCGTCCCCGTCAGGCACACCAGCAGGGCCATCCAGACCTTCAGGCCCGGCACCTGGTGGGTGTGCCAGGCCCAGAAGGCCAGGGCCCCGAAGCCCAGCAGCGCCAGGGCCGAGGCCTTGATCCGGTCGGCGCGCCTGGACTGGAGGATGAAGGCGCCGCTCAGGCTTCCGGGCTCGCCGGCGTAGGGCCGCAGGCCGCAGGCCAGGCTCATGCCCAGGCGGGAGAACAGCAGGGGCAGGGGCAGGAACCAGCACCACTGGTTGGGAAGGCAGGCCAGGAAGGTCCACTTGCCCAGCAGGCTCAGCATCAGGGCCATCACGCCGAAGGCCCCGGTGCTGCCCTGGTGCATCACCTTCAGCATGGGCCGGCCGCGCAGGCCCGAGGCCAGCCCGTCGGCCGTGTCGGCCAGGCCGTCCAGGTGCAGCGACCCGGCGAACCAGGTCCAGAACAGCAGCAGCAGGAACATCCAGGCCGCCTCGTGGTCCTGCCAGGGGTCCTTCAGGGCCAGCCAGTCCAGCCCCAGCAGCAGCAGGCCGGCCAGCAGGCCGGCCAGGGGGAACCAGCCCGTGGACCTCCCCAGTTCCGCCCGGTCCGGGGCCCGCCGGAAGCGGACCGGGACGCGGGTGAGGAACTGCAGGGCCGCCAGGGGCGGCGCCCACCAGCGGACCGCCGCCGCGGCCGGGGCCTTATTCGCGCGCTTGGATGGACTCATGGCTCGCCTTCCCGAGAATGAAGCACCCCCGATCTTAGACCTTGGAGCCTTCCTTGTCACTCACCCCGGCGCTTTCGAAGGTGGCCATTTCCTTCAGCACCAGGCAGGTGGAATCCACCAGGTGGAAGGCCAGGGCCGCGCCCGTGCCCTCGCCCAGGCGCAGGTCCAGGGTGAGCAGGGCCCGCAGTCCCAGGAATTCCAGCACGTGCCGGTGCCCGATCTCCACGCTCTGGTGGCCGGCCACCAGGT
>JAJYGY010000137.1 GCA_021790555.1 bacterium | reverse complement strand
CGCGGAGTGGTTTCCAGACAGGAGGTCTACGCCTTCCAGGCCGGGTTCCACAAGTACGGCGAGGAGGATCCCTTCACCATCGGCAAGGTGGCCATGGTGATCGACGGCTACTGGGTGCTTCCGGACCTCACCCACTTCGGCCGCTACCTGCACTGGGCCACGGCGCCCCCGCCCCTGCCGGCGGCGGAACTGGCCAGGGGCCGCCAGCCCATCAGCTGGGTCAGCGGCTGGTGCTACGCCATCCCCAGCACCTCCAAGCACAAGGCGGCGGCCTGGAAGCTCATCCGCTTCCTGCGCAGCCAGAAGGCCGTGGACATCATGGCCGAGAGCCAGCGCCTGCAGTGCGCCAGCCAGGGCCTGCCCTTCGTGCCCACCCAGGACCCGGACATGAAGTTCAACCGGGAGCTGGACGCCAAGTACATCTACGGCGATCCCGGCGTGGATCCCAAGCTGAAGCAGGCCGTGACGGTCTTCAACCGCTTCCTGGCGGGCTCCCCCTTTCGTCCCGTCACCCCGGTGGGCCAGCTGATGTGGAACCAGCAGCTTTCGGCCACCGAAAACGCCATCTTCCACAAGATGACGGCCCAGCAGGCCCTGGACCGGGCCACCCGCACGGTGCAGCGGCAGCTGGACCCGATGCTGAAGCCCCCCACCGGCCAGGTGGTGCACTGGAACTGGATCATCTACCTCTACGTGGCCCTGCTCATCCTGGGCGCGGTGGGGGTCTTCCTCTGGGACACCCGGGGGGCCAGCGCCAACGTGGAGGGCAAGCGCAGCTACTTCCGCGGCCAGTGGCGCGACGGCTGGCTGTGCGCGCTGCCCTGGATCGCGGGCTTCGTGGTCTTCACGGGGGGCCCCATCCTCTTCTCCATCGTCATCAGCTTCACCCACTATGACGTGCTCAACCCGGCCCGCTTCGCCGGGCTGGCCAACTACCACCGGCTCTTCTTCGAGGACCCCCTGTTCTGGAAGTCGCTCTGGAACACCCTCTACATGGTGCTGGGCGTTCCGCTGGGCCTGGCCCTGGGCCTGGGCATGGCCCTGCTGCTGAACCTGAAGCTGAAGGGCGTGGCCCTCTGGCGCACCTTCTTCTACCTGCCCTCCATCATCCCGGTGGTGGCTTCCAGCATCCTGTGGCTGTGGATCCTCAACCCCAACGGCGGGCTGCTCAACACCATCCTGGCCTCGGTGGGCATCCACGGGCCCAACTGGCTCCAGGATGAGAACACCAGCAAGCTTTCCCTCATCCTGATGGGCCTGTGGTCCTCGGGCGCCGGCATGATCATCTGGCTGGCCGGCCTGAAGGGCATCAGCGAATCCTACTACGAGGCCGCCTCCCTGGACGGCGCCAGCGCCATCCAGAAGTTCTTCTACGTCACCATCCCGATGCTTTCGCCTTACATCCTCTTCAACGTCATCATCGGGCTGATCGGCACCTTCCAGATCTTCACCCAGTCCTACATCATGACCTCGGGCGGGCCGCTGAACTCGACCCTGTTCTACGTCTACTACCTGTTCAACTGCGCCTTCCGCTACATGCAGATGGGATACGCGGCCGCCATGGCCTGGATCCTTTTCCTGGTTGTCTTCGGGCTGACCATGGCCCAGCTGTGGATGGCCGAGCGCTGGGTCCACTACGAAGGGGATTGACCCTCCCGTGCCGGTTTGGAAGCGAACCCAGTCCGATTCCTTCAGGAGAGCGAGACGATGATCAACGACACGATCCGCCCCCATTCCCAGGGCTACTACCGGCAGGCGAGGCTTCTGGGCCGCGTCCTGATCTACGCCCTGCTGATCGCAGGCAGCGCCGTGTTCCTTTGGCCCTTCGTCTGGATGATGGGCACCTCGGTGAAGCTGGACAAGGAGGTCTTCTCGCAGAAGATGCGGCTTTGGCCGGAGGCCCCGGTGCCGGAGGCCCGGTCCCCCTACGTCGACACGGCCCCCTTCCGCGGCGTGAAGGGCCCCTACCTGGAGCAGATGCTCCCCCTGCTGAAGGGGCGCATCGAGTCCCTCAACTACCCCTGGCCCGCCGGCCTTGACCAGGAGACCCTCCTGGACCAGGCCTGCCTGGGCTGCTACCAGCGCCTGCGCGACACGCTTCCCGAGGAGTCCTGGAAGCTGCCCTTCCAGGACTTCAGCGCCCTGGCCCTGAAGCAGGTGGACGGGTCGATGCTGAAGGAGGTGGTGGGGCAGGTGGAGCGCGGATTCCTGATCGGGCAGCTGCGGGCCCGCTCGTTCAACCTTCAGGAGGACCAGCTGGTCTCCCCGGACCGGGTGGCCGCGGACTGGAAGGTGAAAGGGCCGGCCGGGCTGAAGGAGGACACCCGCTCGGGCGAACCCGCCGCCCTGCTCAGCTACGATTTCGGCAGGGGGCAAGGGAAGAAGGTGGAACTGACGGGAACCTTCCGCACGAGCTTCCCGGTGGACCAGCTGCAGCACCTGGAACTCTACCTGCGCGGGGACGAGAGCTGGAACCAGCTGACCCTTTGGATGCAGAAGGGCGGCGTGCTCTACAAGGCCGTCACCAGTTCCAGCCTGTTCGACAACAACTGGAACGTCTTCACCTTCCAGCAGCCCAGCGAGGACGACAGCAGCAACAAGATCAAGAGCTGGATCGTGCTGAAGCCCGTGGACCACGGGCCGCAGTATGAGAGCGGCCCCAACCAGATCCGGCTGCGCCTGCAGCTGAAGGGGGTCAACCTGCTGCAGGCCTGGTGGGCCAAGATCAGCCGCAACTACCGCCAGGTGGAGAACTACATGCCCTTCTGGCGCTACATCGGCACCAGCGTGTTCCTGGTCATCCTCAACGTGGTGGGCACGGCCTTCAGCTGCTCGCTGGTGGCCTACAGCCTGGCCCGCCTGCAGTGGCCCGGCCGCAAGATGAGTTTTCTGCTGATGCTGGCGACCATCATGCTGCCTCCCCAGGTGACGATGATCCCGTCGTTCCTGATCATGCGCTGGCTGGGCTGGTACAACACGCTGCTGCCGCTGTGGGTGCCCAGCTTCTTCGCCAGCGCCTTCAACGTCTACCTGCTGCACCAGTTCTTCAAGGGCATCCCCAAGGACCTGGAGGACGCCGCCAAGATCGACGGCTGCGGCCCCCTGCGCACCTACTGGCACATCATGCTGCCGCTCATCAAGCCGGCCCTGGCCACGGTGTCGATCTTCACCTTCATGTTCGTGTGGAACGACTTCATGGGGCCCCTGGTGTACGTCAGCGACCAGCGGCTCTACCCCCTGTCGCTGGGCCTCTACGCCTTCAACGTGCAGGCCGGCTCGGACATGCCCATGATGATGGCCGGGTCCTTTCTCATGGCCCTGCCCGTGGTGCTGGTCTTCTTCTTCGCCCAGCGCTACTTCATCGAGGGCATCACCATGACCGGAATCAAGAGCTGATCCGGTCCTGCCGTTTGCCCAGGGGGCCCAAGAGGGTCCCCTGGGCTTTTTTTTGGATGCGAAACGCGTTGGTTGTTTATCTATAAAGTGAGTTTTTTATTTATAAAATAAATACTTAAAATCAGGAGAGAAATATTTGAAAACTGGAGGAGTAGCCCATAAACTTCAGATAGGTTAGAGAACGTT
>JAJYGY010000217.1 GCA_021790555.1 bacterium | reverse complement strand
GACGTTCTGAACCTGCAGGTGGTTGCCGGAAGGCTGGGAATCGACCTGGACAACCGTCCGGACCTGGAAATGGTGGACGGCACCGTCAGGCCGGACCTCCTGATCCAGGGCAGCATGGATCAGCCCAGGGTTTCCGGCCAGGCGTTCTTGAAGGACTGTTCGCTCACCTATCCTCCCCTGGCCCCCGGCCTCAAGGGTGTCGGCGCCAAGGGGGCGGAGCCGGATTTATGGAAAGAAACGGCCTGGGACGTGGAACTCAAGACCGGCGGAAACGTCTGGTATCAAGGAGACAACGCGCATATCCAGTGGACCGCCGGTCCGTCCGGGCTGTGGCTGAGGGGCCAGGGTGATTCCATGGGCCTGCGGGGCAGCGCCCGGGCGGTGCGGGGAAGCCTGGTCTACCTGGGAAGCAGCTTCAATATCGACGAAAACAAGCAGAGCACGGTGGAGTTCCGCGGCTACGGAAACCCCTTCGTGGACGTGCACGCCGACGAGGTGTTCCGCGACCTGACCCTGAGCGACGATCCCATCCCCAAGGACCGCACCATCCTGCTTTGGGCCCGGGGGCCGGTGGGCCAGGTGCAGGTTCATTTCGACTCCGATCCGCCCATGAGCCAGACCCAGATCGGTTCGGTGCTGGGATTCGGCCAGGACATCTCCACCTGGAGCGGCGGCGGCAGCGACGTCCAGAAGGCCTTCACCATCCTGGCCAGCCGGGTGCTGGACCTGGGCGGGGGGGCGCTGGGGAAACAGCTGAAGAAGATCCTGCCCTTCGACACCATCCGCTTCAAGCTGGGGAGCGGGCTGCCGGCCAGCCAGCGCTCGCCCCTGCCGGCGCAGGCCGCCGGCCAGGGTCCCGCCGAGGCCGGCCCGGTGGTGTCGTCGGTGGCGCCCGACACGGCCTCGGCGTCGGCCTCCTTTTCGGCGCAGGACCTGCTCCTGGGCTCGGAACTGGACCTGGGCAAGGCCCTTTCGGACAAGCTCTACATGAACTACCGGGGCCACGTCGTGGGGCAGGGGGTCACCGGGCAGGACCCGGTGCTGGAGAACGAACTGGGGCTGGAATACCAGTGGACCGGGAACAAGAAGGTGGTGGTTTCCAGGGACTACGACGTGCCCGGGGGCGAATACAAGGTGGGGATCGAAGGGCAGACGAGTTTCGGGAATTACGACCCGCGGAAGAGGCATCCACCCGGCCATGCGACCCCCAGCCCCAGCCCCACCGCGGCGGCCCCCGCTCCATGAAGCCGGGGCGATCAATGGTTTACAAGGATAAGGCCATTTGCTAGACTTCTACCTCCTTAAACGCGGTTTTCGCCTCCAAAACTCATTGAGGGATCCACCCGTTGAAACGGTTTCTGCTCATGATCGCGCTCCTTCTCCCCGGAGCCCTTGCCCTTGGAGCCTCGTCGAAATCCTCAGGTGGGTTGAACCCGTCGGGCGGCCAGAACGCCGCCCTGGTCGTGGAATCCGTGACCGTCACGGGCAACGTGACCCTTTCGGCCGATGAGATCATGCCGGTGATCCGCCTGCGCTCGGGCGACCTGCTCTCGCCGGAGGTGGTCAACGAGGACCTGAAAAGCCTGTGGAAGATGGGCATGTTCTCGGACGTGGAGGTGCTCCAGGATCCGGTGCCCGGCAAGCCGGGGTATGTCCAGGTCACCTACCAGGTGGCCGAAAGGCCCACCATCAAGGACATCCGTTTCTTCGGAAACAAGCACCTGAGCGACGGGGACCTGAAGTCCAAGACCGGCCTGAAGCCGGACGAGACCTACGACGCCAACAAGGTCGCCGCCGCCGTCGAGAAGCTGACGGAACACTATAAAAAGGAGGATTTTTACGCCGTCTCCATCAAGACCGAGCTGGAGCCCACGGGCAAGCCCGGCCAGGACATCCTCAACTTCATCATCAACGAGGGCCTGAAGATGAAGATCCGCAAGATCACCGTGACCGGAAACAAGGCCTTTTCGGACGGGAAGATCAAGGCGGCCATGAAGGACACCAAGGAGGTGGGCTGGTTCGGCCTGGGGGGGAGCTACGACAAGGCCAAGCTGGCGGACGACCTGAAGCGCGTGCTGGAGGCCTACAGCCAGGAGGGCTACGTCAAGGCCACGCTGGACGGATACGACCTGGAGGATTTCCCGGACCACGCCGAGGAGGTCGCCGAGAAGGCCACCAATTTCGACGACGCCAGCCAGTCCATCATCATCTCCTTCCACGTGGACGAGGGCAGGCAGTACCGCCTGGCCTCCATCGCCATGGCGGGAAACACGGTCTACACCACCCCCGAGCTGCTGGACCGCCTGGCCTCCAAGCCCGGCCAGGTCTTCAACTGGCAGCAGTGGCAGGACGACCTTGGCAAGATCCGCTCGGCCTACGCCGACAAGGGCTACATTTTCTGCAACCCGGATCCCAGCTATTCCTACGACGACAAGAAGGGCACGGTGGCCGTCCACCTGGACATCACCGAGGGGGACATCGCCTACATCGAGGCCATCAAGATCATCGGCAACGAGGTCACCAAGGACCGGGTCATCCGCCGGGAACTCCTGATCCATCCCGGCGACGCCTTCAATTCCGCCCTGATCACCAGGAGCCGGGAGCGGATCTACAACCTGGGTTTCTTCGACAACGTGGCCGTGGACGTGCAGCCGGGAAGCCAGATGGACAAGGAGGTGCTCGTCTTCAACGTGGCCCCGGAAAGGAAGACGGGCACGCTGTCGGTGGGCGCGGGTTATTCGTCCGTGCAGGGCCTGGTGGGGTACCTGCAGGTGTCGCAGAACAACCTTTTCGGCACCGGCCAGGCGGTTTCGGCGGAGTGGCAGACCGGCCAGCTGACCAACAACTACACGCTTTCCTACAAGGACCCCTGGCTGTTCGACACGCCCACCAGCTTCGGGGTGGACCTGTTCAAGACCAGCCTGAGCCAGGCCTACAACAACCAGGGCTACGACCTCACCAGCACCGGCGGCGACGTCAGCCTGGGGAGGACCCTGAACGTCAACTGGAAGGTGTTCGCCACCTACCGCTACAGCAGCGACGACTACGAGAACATCCAGGCGGCCCTGGCCCCCTACATCACCCCGGGCGTCAACAACGTCTCGTCGATCACCCCCTCGCTGGTGCGGGACACGCGCAACAACATCTTCGACCCCAGCAGCGGCACCTACAACACCTGGGCGGTCAAGATGGCGGGCGGCTACCTGGGCGGCGACAACAACTTCATGGAGCCGACCTGGGACAGCAGCGCCTTCTTCCGCACGCCGGCCCTGCTGGGCATGAAGTGGCTGCGGATCTTCACCCTGGGGCTGCACGGGCGGGTCGGATACGGCTTCGGATTCCCGGCGGGCTTCGGGTATTCGGACGTGCCCCCGGCCCAGCGTTTCTTCGTCGGCGGGACGGATTCGGTGCGCGGCTATTACGACCGCACCCTGGGGGCCTCGGCGGTGGGCGGCGGGCGCTTCATGCTGCTGACCAACATCGAGTACGGGTTCCGGCCCATTTCGCCCCTGAAACTCTACGCCTTCTACGACAGCGGCAACACCTGGGAGCATTTCAGCGACGTGAACTGGAACCCCCTGTTCCTCTACCCGTCGGTGGGCTTCG
>JAJYGY010000206.1 GCA_021790555.1 bacterium | reverse complement strand
CGAAAGGTCGGTCAAGGGATTCAATTCAGCCCTCCTGGCAGGCGTTGGAGAATGGGGGCCACGGCCTGGTTGATGAGGTGCAGGACCGGGTGCGGGTAGAAGCCGATGGCCAGAAGCACGACCACCATCGCCACCACCAGCACCTTCTCGTGCGTCCGGGCGTCGGTGAGGGTCTCAAAGTGGGGGTCGGTGACCGGCCCGTAGAAGGTCTTCTGCACCAGGCGCAGCACGTAGACCGCCGTGAAGATCACCGAGGCCACCGAAAGGACGCCCACCACCCGCACGAAGCCGCTGCCGCGGTAGGCCCCCAGGAACACCAGCAGTTCGGCCACGAAATTGCCGGATCCGGGCAGGCCCAGGCCCGCCATGCCGGTGATCACGGCGGCGGCGGCCAGGAAGGGCATCACCTTGGCCAGGCCTCCCAGTTCGGACATCTGGCGGGTGTGGGTGCGTCCGTAGATCATGCCGATCAGGGCGAAAAACAGGCCGGTCATGATGCCGTGGACGAACATCTGCAGCACCGCGCCGTCCACGCCCACGGCGTTGAGGGTGGCCAGGCCCAGCATCACCAGGCCCATGTGCGAAACGGACGAATAGGCCACCACGTACTTGATGTCCTTCTGGCCCGCCGCCCCGATGGAGGCGTAGACCACGTTGACCAGGCAAAGGACCGCCAGCACGGGCGCCCACAGGGCCGCGCCCTGGGGCAGGATGAAGAAGGCGATGCGCAGGCATCCGTAGGCGCCCAGCTTCAGCACCACGCCGGCCAGCATCATCGAGGCCGCCGTGGGCGCCGAGGAGTGCCCGTCCGGAACCCAGGTATGCAGGGGCCACACCGCCGCCTGGATGGCGAAGCCCAGGCACAGGATCGGGAACCAGATCACCTGGAAGCTGTGGCTGAACTTGCCCGTCTGGGCCAGGTCGAACAGGTTGAAGGTGCTTCCGGGGCCGGCCTGGTTGCCGAAGTAGAGCGCCAGGAAGGAGATCAGCAGCAGGGCGCTGCCGGCCGAAAGCATCATCAGCAGCTTGGTGGCCGAGTATTCCTTGCGCCCGGTGCCCCAGATGCCGATCATCAGGAACTTGGGCACCAGCACCAGCTCGTAGAAGACGAAGAAGAGGAACAGGTCGGTGGAGAGGAACACGCCGAAAACCCCCGCCACCATCACCATCAGCATGATGAAGAACTCCTTGCTGCGGTGCTCCACGTTCCACGAGGCCAGCACCCCGGCGAAGCCGATGAAGCTGGTCAGCCAGACCATCAGCAGGCTGATGCCGTCCACGCCCAGGGCGTACTGGATGTGCAGGGTGGGAACCAGGTCGAAACGCTCCACCCACTGCAGGGTGCCGGCCTGGCCCAGGTTGAAGCCCCCGAAGGTGGCCCAGGCCGTCAGGCCAGCCGTCACCAGGGTGGCGGCGAGGGCGATGAGGCGGATGGGCTTGAGGTCGTTGAAGAAGAGGATGACGAAGGCGGCGGCCAGGGGGGTCAGCCAGATCGCCGAAAGGATGGGGAAATGGGGCATTCCTTACCTCCCTAAGCCCGGGCACAGAGCCGGGTAGCAAAAGTGGACCGCCAGGATCAGGACGGCCAAGGCGGAAAAGAAGACCAGCAGGTAGGCCTGCACCTGGCCGGTCTGCGCCCTGCGGACCACGGCGCCCCCCTTGTGCGAGGCCCAGGCCAGGAAGTTGAGCACCCCGTCCACCACGTTGCGGTCGAACCAGAGGATGCAGGCCGCCAGGGTGAAGTAGACGTGGTCCACCAGCCAGCCGTAGAGCTCGTCGACGTAGAACTTGTGGTAGGTGGCCGTGTAGAGGGGCCCGAAGGCCCGCGACACCGCCTCGGCCGAAAGCCGCTTCCAGTAGTACATCAGCATGGCCAGCAGCAGGCCCGACAGGGCCACCACCGTGGAGATGGCCGTGAGGGTCATGTTCATGGAATCGGGCTTCTCCTCCGCGGGGACCGGCGCGGCCGGGAGGGCCGGGGCCGAGGCCAGCAGGGGCAAGGCCGCGGCCGTGCCCACGGCCTGGGGGTTGGCGGCCGCCAGCTGGGCGCTCTGGTTCCATTCCTGGGTCAGGGCCGGGTCGCGCTGGTAGCGGATATAATGGCCGAAGCCGTTCCTGACGAAGGGCGCGCCGGCGAAACCGGCCACGGCCGAAAGCACCGCCAGCACGATCAGGGGGATGGTCATGTTGGCCGGGGACTCGTGCGGATGCGCCTGGGCCGGCTCGGAGCCCGTGAAGGTCATGAAGAAGGCGCGGAACATGTAGAAGGCCGTCAGGAAGGCCACGCCCACGCCCAGCACCAGCAGGGCCGTGTGGCCGGTGGCGGCGGCGGCGGCGAAGATCATGTCCTTGCTCCAGAACCCGGCGAAGGGAAAGATGCCCGAGATGGCCAGGCAGGCCACCAGGAAGGTCCATCCGGTGATGGGCATCTTCCTCCACAGCCCGCCCATGGCGCGCATGTCGTTGGTGTCCATGGCGTGGATGAGGGAGCCGGCGCCCAGGAAGAGCAGGGCCTTGAAGAAGGCGTGGGTGAAGAGGTGGAAGGGACCGGCCGTGAAGCCCAGGCCGCCCATGCCCAGGGCCATGATCATGTAGCCCAGCTGCGACAGGGTGGAATAGGCCAGCACGCGCTTGACGTCGAACTGGGTGCAGGCGATCAGGGCGGCGAAAAGGCAGGTGAAGCCGCCCACCCAGGCCACCACCTGCAGCGCGTTGACCGACGACAACGTGGAGAGGTCGAAGACGAAGTAGGCCCGGGCCACCATGTAGACCCCGGCCGCCACCATGGTGGCGGCGTGGATCAGCGCCGAGACCGGGGTGGGGCCCTCCATGGCGTCGGGCAGCCACACGTGCAGGGGGAACTGGGCGCTCTTGCCCACGGCCCCGGCGAACACCAGCAGGGCCACCACGCCCAGGGGCAGCCAGGCTGGGCCGAGCAGGGGCCACTGGGCCACCTTGGCCGGCAGGCTCAGGAAGTCCGAGGTGCCGGTGTAGTAGGTCAGCAGCAGGATGCCCAGGAAGAAGCCGAAGTCGCCCACCCGGTTGACCACGAAGGCCTTCTTGGAGGCGTCGGCGGCCTCGGGCTTGAAGTACCAGAAGCCGATGAGCAGGTAGGAGCACAGGCCCACCAGCTCCCAGAAGAAGTACATCTGGTAGAAGTTGGGGCTGACCACCAGGCCCAGCATGGAAAAGGTGAACATGGAAAGGTACAGGAAGAACCGGACGATGCCCTTGTCGTGGCCCATGTAGCCCAGGGAATACACGTGCACCAGCAGGGAGATGAGCGTGACCACCACCAGCATCATGGCGCACAGCGGGTCCAGCAGGGTGCCCACGCCGATGCGCAGGGAGACCGTGCCGAAGCCCACGTTCAGCCAGGTCCACTCCTGGACCCTGGGGGCGGGGTTCTGAAGCACGCTCCAGGCCAGCGCCAGGGCCAGCACGAAGGAGGCGCCCACGCCGGCGATGGCGACCAGGGGCGCCAGGGACTTGTTTTTTCTGAGGAAAAGGAAATTGAAGGCGAATGCCGCCAGGGGCAGGACCACGACCAGCCAAGTCAGGGAGCTCATTTCACCCATTCAGCAGAGGGAACGTATTCCGGAGCGGGATTCCTCAAAACGGCCG
>JAJYGY010000067.1 GCA_021790555.1 bacterium | reverse complement strand
TAATATTATTATAGATTATAGCAATAGCTTTTTCTACAGATATACAATTTTTTCTGCAAAATTTTCTGACAAATAACCTTTTGAATTACAATAAAAACGTTTAAATTTTATTTAGTGAAACTTGTACGAAACTCGATTAACCTAGGGAAATGATCCAAATCAATTCCCCGAAAAATTCTGTCACCTACAGCAGCTTCATCTGAGCCGCGGACGTGGTCTCGAAATCACCTTCCAGCTTTTTGAAAACCGAAATTTTTCCGAAAACCCCGTCGTACCCGGGCGCCAGGCGCACCTTTCCCTGGCGCATGGCCAGGATACCCTGCGCCACCTTGGGGGCGCAGATCTTCGCCAGCTGGCCCTCGTCCAGGTCCAGCAGCACGGGAAATTCACCGCCCCCGGCCTGGACCAGCTTCAGGTATTCGGCCTGAACCTTCTTGGTGGCCGGACCGCAGTCCATGGCGTCGGCCAGCAGGGTCTCCAGGGGCATGATGCACTTCTGCCGGGTGAAGCTGCCTTCCTCCTCGTGGTCCCAGGGCCGGTCGGCCAGATCCTCCACCCGGTGCATCACCCCCAGGGTCAGGGGCCGGAAGCACACCGGGCAGCGGTTGTTGGCCTCCTGGGCCTCCCGCGGGTGCATCCGCACCTTGCAGTCGCGGTGCCCGTCCCAGTGGTATTTTCCCTCCTCGGGGAAGAATTCAATCGTGTAGGGAAACTTCGCGGGGTCCGGGGACTGCAGCGCCGAGACGATCGAGGCGAAGGTGGGCTGGCATTCCAGGGCGTTGGCCTCGCGCCCCAGCTTGGAGGGCGAATGGGCGTCCGAATTGGAGATCAGCGTCACGCCGTCCAGCATGGAGCAGCGCCGGTTCATGGGCCGGTCCGAGGACAGGCCCGTCTCGATGGAACGGATGTGCCCCGTCATGTCGCCGAAGCATTCCTCCAGCGAGTCGTAGCCCGACTTGGAGCCGAAGACGGAAAACCAGGGCGTCCAGGCGTGGGCCGGGATGACCACGGCCCGGGGCGAGGATTCCAGCACCAGCTCCACCAGCTGGCGGGAGGAGAAGCCGAAGATGGGCCTGCCGTCCGAAGCCACGTTGCCCTTCTGGGCCAGCCGCCGCCCTATCCTGCCGGCCGCTTCCAGGTCCGGCGCCAGCACCAGGTGGTGGATCTTGCGGGTCTTGTCCCCGTCCTTGTAGATGAGCGACAGCTCCACGGTGCACAGGAAGCGCAGGGGAGAGGCCTTGTCCGACTTCAGGCGGTAGAGTCCCTCATCCGCCTCGACCAGGTTCTCCTTCAGGTGTTCCAGGTACCGGGGATGGGTGAAGTCCCCGGTGCCGACCACGCCGATGCCCTTGAGGCGGGCCCAGCGCTCCATGCCGGTGACGTCCATCTCCGGGCTGGTGGCCCGGCTGTAGCGGCTGTGCACGTGCAGGTCGGCGATGATTCGCATGGCGTCGGTCCTATTGGTTCATCTTGAAGACCAGGTACCCCAGCAGGGCCTGGTAGCGGGCCATCAGGCCGGCGTCCCGCCCGGCCGCCCGCGCCCTCTTTTCGGAAAGGTCCTCGGAACGTGCCAGGGCCAGGCCGCGCAGCTGGGCGGCCCAGCTTTCGGGGTACCAGCGCAGCATGTTGTGCACGAAAAGGTCGCGCCGGGAGACCGGGATGGAATCGAATCGCGGCGTGGTCAGCAGGCCCAGGTCCGCGGGGGGATCCGGGGCGGCGGGGGGCAGGATCACCTGCGCCAGCCCGCGCTGGGCCAGGCGTCCGCCGTCGAGGTCCTGCTGGTCCAGCTGGGTGTGGAAGGTCCCGGTGGCGAAATGAACGGCGTCCCGGTTGGCCCGCACCAGGCACTGCAGCACGGTGTGGCCGGGCTTGAGGTCCAGCACCAGGGAAGGCTTCTCCCTCTTCAGGTCCGCCAGGCCCGCCCAGGTCGCCAGCACGTTGCGGTGCAGGACGGCCACGTCGGGGCGGCGGTGCTCCACGCCCTGCGAATAGTACAGGGGCATGAAGTAAAAGTCGCCCTCCGGGATGTAGACGGTGTCCTGGGGCAGGCTGGCCAGGATGTTGTTGGCGAAGTCCCAGTAGAAGAAGTCCCCCCGCCGGTCCTCGTAGGTCCAGTGGAAGCGGACCATGCCCGCGGCGAGCAGGGGCAGGCCCAGCCACAGCAGCGGGGAGGCGCCCCGCAGGCGGGCCCGCAGGCCCCCCGCCACCCAGGCCAGTCCCAGGCAGGCCAGGGCGGCCAGGGGGACCTGCCCGGCCAGCAGGAAGACCTCCAGCAGCCAGATGGTGTCGGGTTCGTTGCGGTTGTAGAAGATCACCGCCACGAAGATGGCCAGGTAAAGGCCCGCCAGGAAGACGAGCAGGGATCTGGCCAGCCCCGGGGCAACGGTGGGGTCCGCCTTGCGCCGCCACAGCCAGGCGCCGCCGGCCAGGGCCGCCAGGGGCCAGAGCCAGCCGCCTTCCTGGTGCAGGAACAGCCACCATTCCCCGAATTGGGCCTGGACCAGGCCCGGGGCGTGGGCCCAGGCGTTCTGTGAATACCCCTTGCGCAGCACCACGAACCAGAAGCTTCCCCAGTTGACCGGATTTCCCAGGTTCACCAGGGGGTGGAAGGCCGCCCGCAGGGGAAGTTCCAGGTACACGCTGAGGCCGGCGGCGAGCAGCAGGACGGCCCAGGCCGCCGCCGCCGGCTTCAACAGTCGCTTGCGGAAGGCCAGCAGCGGCGGCACCAGCACGAAAGGCAGCTCCACCAGCACCGAAGGGTAGTGGTTGGCCAGCGCCAGCCCGAGCCAAAGCCCGCCGAAGCGCAGGGCCCGCGAGGCCTGGCGGCCACCGGTGGCCGTCAGCAGGTCCAGGCAGGCGTCCATCATCAGGACCAGCAGAAGGGCGTTGAGCAGGTAGACCCCGCCCTTGGCCTCGGTGGCCTGCTGCCAGAAGATCCGGGAGAGCCCCAGCCACAGGGCCCCGGCCAGGGTGGCCCCCTGCAGGGTCCAGAAGGGAAAACCCGCCTTGAGCAGCCCCGCCGCCCTGCGCGTCCAGCGGGCCAGCAGCAGGCAGGTGAGGACGGCCATCAGGGCGGAAAGGCAGTTCATACGCCAGGCGGGCGAGCCCACCGGCCAGGCCAGCATGGCCACGCGGCCCAGCAGGCTGTCCAGGGGGTATCCGGGGGGATGCTGGATCCCCAGGGTGTAGGCGGCGGTGATGGTCTCGGGGGAATCGTTGGGGGGAAAGGCGGGGCAGAGGCTTTGCTGGTACACCGCCCAGAGGAACAGGCCCCCCAGGGCGGCCAGCAGGACGGCCAGGCGCTGTCTCGGCGCGGTCATCCTAAGGGAGTCGAAGCGAGGTCCCGCTTCTCCAGTTCGACCCACTTGCCCTCGCCCTCCCAGACCCGCACCATCTCGAATTCCGGCAGGCGCCGGGAAAGGGAGCGGCACAGCTCAAGGCAGAGGGCCTCGCAGGAAGGGTAGGGAAAGATCCGGCTGAGGTCCTTGTGGTCAAAGCGGTCCAGCTCGGCGCGCAGGGCGCGCTTCAGGTCGCGGAAATCGGTCAGCACGCCGTCCTTCTCCTCGCCCAGCGCCTGCATCTCCACCCGGTAGGTGTGGCCGTGCAGGGCCTCGCAACGGTCGTGCCC
>JAJYGY010000035.1 GCA_021790555.1 bacterium | reverse complement strand
GCATGCGGACCATTCTGTTCATCGCGCCCGTGATCCAGTTGACCCTTTTCGGGCTGGCGATTTCCAACGAGGTGCGGAACATCCGCGTGGCCGCCTATTGCCAACCGGGGGACGTGGAAATGACCGAACTGGTCAACCGGCTTCTGGGAACCAAGTGGTTCATCCCGGCACACGTCACCACTTCCAGCCCGGTGGAGGCCGTGGACAGCGGGCAGGCCGACGCGGTGCTGGTGGCGCCGACCGGCGGGCTGACCAAGGCCATGAAGCGGGGCAGGGGGGAGGTCCAGCTTCTGGTGGACGCGACCAATGAAACCCGCGCCCAGAGCATCAACGACTACGTGAACCAGGTGGTGCGGCAGCAGCTTGCCAGCGAAAGCGCGGGGCACGCCCCCCCTCCCAGCCTGCGGATCGCCATGCGCGTGCTGTACAATCCGGCCATGAAGACCTCGATCTTCATGGTGCCCGGCATCCTGGCCATGCTTCTTTTCCTGACCACGACCATCCTGTCCAGTTCCTCCATCACCCGGGAAAGGGAGCAGGGAACCTTTGAAACCCTGATCGCCGCGCCGGTGGCCAAATGGGAAATCATCGTCGGAAAGACGCTTCCCTACGTGCTGCTGGCCCTGGCGGACATCCCGCTGATCCTGGCCGTCGCCATGCTGGGCTTCCACGTGCCCCAGCGGGGCCCGTGGTGGGAGATCTTCCTGGCCGCCCTCATGTTCTCCTGCTCCACCGTCAGCCTGGGGACCCTGATCTCCACCCTGGCAAAGAACCAGCAGCAGGCCATGCTGGCCACGTTCGCCACCACGTTTCCGGCCCAGCTTCTCTCCGGGATTCTGTACCCCCTGGACAACATGCCCAAGGCCCTGTACTGGCTCACCTACCTGAACCCCCTGCGCTATTTCGCCGTGCTGGCGCGCAGCATCATGTTGAAGGGAGGGCCGGCCGAGGTTTTCTGGCCCAACACGCTGGCCCTGGCGGGACTCGCCCTGGCCATGATCGCGGTAAGCTACCGGCGTTTCCACCAGACCATCAACTGAGGGGCCCGCGCGGCCCCGCCCACCCTGTAACAATCTGTAACGAAACTTTTATATACATTTGCGCGTTTTCAAGTAGGATAGTCCTGAGGCCAACCACGGCCGAACCGGGGAGGAACCGTGTTCCGAAAATCAGCATTGATCCTTGCCTGCGCCGCCTTTTCCGCCGCCTCGGCGGCGAATCCGGCCCTGGCCGACACCCTGGCCGACGCCAAGGCGGCCTACGAGTCCGGCAGCTATGAGAGGGCCGTGGCCCTCTTCAAGGCCGCGGCCGAGGAGGGCAGCGCCAAGGCCGAATGCGGCCTGGCCATCATGTACGAGCACGGGCGGGGCCTGCCCCAGGACTACGGCAAGGCCGTGGAATGGTACATGAAGGCCGCCGCCCAGAACAACGCCACCGCCGAAAACAACCTGGGATACCTCTACGTCACCGGCAAGGGCGTGCCCGTGGACTGCAAGCAGGCCTTCCACTGGTTCCAGAAGGCCGCCCAGGACGGCGTGGACGACCGCTGGGACAAATCCCAGGCCTGGACCAACCTGGGCAACCTCTATTCCAGGGGCCAGGGCACGCGCAAGGATTATTCCAAGGCCGCGGACTGCTACCGAAAGGCGGCCGACATGGGCAACCCCTACGCCGCCAACAACCTGGGCTACCTCTACGAGAACGGCCTGGGCGTGCCCAAGGACCACGCCCAGGCCATGGACTGGTACCGCAAGGCCGCCGAAAAGGGTTCGCCCTTCGCCGAAAACAACCTGGGCCTGATGTACGAGGCCGACGCCCACACCATGGAGAGCTACCAGGAGGCCCTCAAGTGGTACCGCAAGGCCGCCGGGCAGGGAAGCCCCTTCGCCCAGTACAAGATGGGTTTCCTCTACGAGAGGGGCCTGGGGGTTCCCAAGGACCTGGTGAAGGCCTACGCCTGGTACAGCCTGGCGGGGCGGAAGGGCGAAATCCACGCCCTCAGCAGCATGGACCGTCTGGGAGGCGTTCTTTCCCAGCAACAAAAGGACGAGGCTTCCAGGATCGCCTCGACCCTGAAGGGAGGCGCCGATGCGAAATGACGTGAAGGGACAACAAGGCGGCTGGAAGGCCTGGAAGGCGGCGGGGATGGCCGCGCTGCTGGGCCTGGTGGCACTGATGCAGGGCTGCGCCAACACGCAGGCCTTCGTGGTCCTGAGCCCGGCCTACATCCATGCCGGGGTGCACCGGGTGGCGGCCATCGACTTCACCGACTACCCCGGCGTGCCGGGCTCGGGCAAGGTGGCGGCCGGCATCTTCCAGAAATACCTGCTGCTGGCGGGCTACAGCCTGATGGAGCGCAGCCAGGTCGACGCCATCCTCAAGGAGCAGTCCTTCGAAGCCTCGGGCAATGTGGACCCCACCACCGTGCGCAAGATCGGCAAGCTGCTGGGGGTCGACGCCCTGCTGCTGGGAGACGTCAGCGCCTACAGCGACGCCTACGACCACACCATCTTCGTGCACCCGCCCCTGGAGCAGAGCTCGCCGGTCTACGGCCAGGTGACCACCCAGCAGACCAACGGCAACACCACCGTCACCACCACCCAGAACGTGGTGACGGGCTACAACTACACCCAGACCGACCAGGTGGTGCCGTCCGTGGAGACGGTGCCGGCCCATGCCGGCCTCAACGTGCGCCTGGTGGACGTGGAGACCGGCCAGGTGCTGTGGAGCGCCTCCGGCTCGGCCGAGGACAACCACCTCAACGACGCCCTGGAGGAGGCCTCCGCGCAGATCATGCAGGGCGTCACCCGCCAGATCATGAAGCAGCCCTGATCCCTTCCACCCCTTGAGCCGCGGCCCTGGCCGCGGCTTTTTTTTGGCCTTTCCGGGGGAAGCCGGGGAGTGTATACCGTTTGGCGGAAGATCCCGCCCCACGGCCCGCCCGGCCATGGCGGCCTGTTGGAACCTTCGCGCGGAGAATCCATGCCCATCGCCTATTCCAAGTACCACGCCCTGGGAAACGACTACCTGGTGCTGCCCCCCCTGAGGAAGGGACCCAGGGGCCTCGCCGGGGAGGGCAGGCTGGACCCCCGGCTGGTCCGGCGGATCTGCCACCGCAACTTCGGCGCCGGTTCGGACGGAATCCTGCACGGCCCCCTGAAGGCCGGGGGCGCCGACTTCGGCCTGCGCATCTACAACCCGGACGGCAGCGAGGCCGAAAAGAGCGGCAACGGCCTGCGCATCTTCTCGCGCTACCTCTGGGACAGGGGGCTGGTGAAGGGAAAGCCCTTCCGGGTGTCCACCCCCGGAGGCCTGGTGCTCTCGCGGGTGCGCCCGGGCGGGGGACTGGTGACGGTGGAAATGGGGCGGGTCACCTTCGACAGCCGCGAGATCCCGGTGAAGGGCCCGGCCCGCCAGGTGCTCAACGAGACCATGAAGGTGGGGGGGAGAACCCTGAAATACTGCGCCGCCAGCATCGGCAACCCGCACTGCGTGGTGCCCTGCCGCGAGATCTCGGAGAAGCTGGCCCGCGACCTGGGGCCGTCCATCGAGACCGAGCCGCGCTTCCCCAACCGCACCAACGTGCAGTTCCTCAAGGTGCTGGACCGGCGCAACATCCAAATCGAGATCTGGGAGCGCGGGGCCGGCTACACCCTGGCCTCGGGCAGCAGCAGCAGCGCGGCCGCGGCCGTGGCCCGGCGCCTGGGCCTGTGCGGCCCCCGCGTGCGCGTGCACATGCCCGGCGGCGTCCTGGAGATCTCCATGGACGCGGAATACCGGGTGACCATGAAGGGCCCGGTCACCCGGGTCTCGGAAGGCTTCCTCGCCGAGGAGATGCTGAAGTAGGAGGGACCCACCCGGTTTTTCATCCGTCCTTGGAGGGAAAGATGGAAAAAGGCCAGTTGATCGACAAGCGGCGCCATCCCCGGCGCAACGCGGCCCTTCCCGTGCTGTTCAAGATCCTCAACAGCACCCGGGAGATCGCCCAGCTGGCCGCCCAGGAGAGCCGGGCCCTTTCCAAGGACCTGAGCCGCAGCGGCCTGGCCCTGGCGTCTTCGCATCCCCTGAAGAAGGGCGACATGATCAAGCTGAAGCTGGAGATGCCGGGCATGGACCGCGCCATCCGCGCCTTCGCCGAGGTGGTGTGGAGCGCCGAGGGCGTGGGGCCGGCCCAGGAAACCCTGGCCGGCATCCGCTTCCTGGCCCTGCGCCAGGAGGACGAGGACCTGCTGGACGGCTTCGTGGCAGGGGCGTCGTAGGCGCCCCGCCGCGCCACCCGGAACAGGGAGGAACCATGAGGAACATCCTTGCCGCCTGTTTCACCGCCGCGCTCGCGCTGGCCGCTTCGTGCCTGCGGGCCGCGGCGCCCCCGCGCCCCGCGCACCTGGTGATCGTGATCGAGGAGAACCACTCCTTTTCGCGGATCATCGGCTCCCGGGACTGCCCCTACCTCAACCGCCTGGCCGGGCAGGGCGCCCTGCTGACCCGGTCCCACGCGGTGACCCACCCCAGCGAGCCCAACTACCTGGCCCTGTTCGCCGGGCGCGCCTACGGGTTCAGGAGCGACCAGTGCCCGCCCCCGGGCAGCCCCTACGCCGACCCCAACCTGGGCTCCCTGCTGCTGAAGGCGGGCGACACCTTCGCGGGCTATGCCGAGGGCCTGCCGGAAAAGGATCCCCTGGCCTGCTCGGACGGCGCCCCCAGCGGCTACCGGCGCAAGCACGTGCCCTGGGTGGATTTCTCCAACGTGCCGGCCTCGGCCAACCTGCCCTTTTCCAGCTTTCCCCGGGACTTCAACCGCCTGCCCGACGTGGCCCTGGTCATCCCCAACCTGACCCACGACATGCACGACGGCACCCCGGCCCAGGGCGATCGCTGGCTTGTGGAGAACCTGAAATCCTACATCGACTGGTGCCCCAGGCACGACAGCATGATCCTGATCACCTTCGACGAGGACAATGGCCTGGAAGGCAACCGCATCCCCACCCTCTGGCTGGGGGCCCACGTGGTCCACGCGCGCGTGGGGGACAGGGTCAACCACTACGGCCTGCTCAAAACCATCTGCGGCCTGTACGGCCTCAGGGCCCCCGGCCACGCCGCCCGGGCCAGATCCATCGCCAGGTTCCTCTTCCGCTGAAGCCCGCCTTGTTCCGGCTGCCTCGTGTTCCGGCGTGGGCTCAGCCCGCGCCGCCCCAAATTTGACCTGACAAAAATGTCATTCCGCCGTCATGTGGCCGACCGGGCCGACAGGCTAGGATATTTCTGAGTGAAGCGGATCCTCAGGGTGGAATTTGCCGGCGCCAACAAGTCCCCTTGGATGTGGCGGGAAAAACTATCAGGATGGTGGTCCGCCGGAGACGGAACTGCAATCGGGCACGATGTGGGGAGCCGGAGAGGCCTGGAGGGCCGTGGGACATGGTTCCGGCACGAAGCAGGTTTGCCTGACCGGAGCCGTTTCTAACAACCGGCATTGTCCGCCGTTCCTTCAATTACATTTCCGTAATCCTTTATTTTTGGACTTCCAAGGGTTCCGTGACAGAAATATCATGGGTCGGCCATGAGGGCGTCATGTCCGGAATGATAGACTCCTCCAAAACGGAAACCAGGCAAATCCTGTGTCGGGAAGGCCGGGGTGTTCCGTTCCACTCAATCGGGGGAGGAGCTATGAAGACGAAGACATCCGCGCTCGCGCTGGGGGCAGTCCTCGCGGCTTGCCTGGGCACCGGGCTATGGGCCCATGGTCCGAAACTGCATGTGGAAAGCCCGGGCCTGACCAGGACGGCACGCGTTACCCTGAAGAAAGCGGAAAACGTGGCACAGCGTTCGGTCAAGGGGGGGAAGCTTGTCTCCGCGGAGATCGAGCGCGAAAAGGGACGCGTGATTTATTCCCTGGAATACCGTCAAAAGGGCAAAACAGGTCATGAAGAAGTGAACGTGGACGCCAGGACGGGCGCCCTTGTGGATGTGGAGCACGAAAACGCGGGTGACGAACTGAAAGAAGCCCGTGAGGAAAAGACAGAAGCTGTTTCGGAAGGGGAGGTGGAAGGGGCGGGCCAGGATGAGGGGCGGCAGACGCCGGCGGCCAAAGTCCTTCCCCAAGGCGGTTTGCCGGGCCAGAAGACAAAGCCTTGATTTGATGCGAGGCGACATCCAAGGGGACGACTTGAGGGTGTGAAACCGTGAAAATTCTTGTGGTGGAGGACGAGAACGGAGCGGCTCAATATCTGAGGAAGGGGCTTAGGGAAAGCGGCTTCCAGGTGGACCTCGCGAGGGATGGGGAAGAGGGCCTGCATCTCGCCTTGGAAGGCGGCTACGGCCTCTTGGTCGTGGATGTCATGCTTCCCGGGCTTGACGGGTTTTCGCTTGTTACCCAGGTGCGTCAAGCCCGAATCCCCACTCCTGTGCTGTTCCTCACCGCGAGGGATTCGGTCGCGGACCGGGTTAAGGGGCTGGAATTGGGTGCGGACGATTATATGGTCAAACCCTTCGCCTTCTCCGAGCTCCTGGCCCGGGTCCGGACCTTGCTCAGGCGCACGTCGCCCCAAATGGGCGACGTGCTTCGAGTGGCGGACCTGGAGCTGGACGTTTTGGGTCGCAAGGTCAAGCGCCAGGAAGCCGTGATCGAGCTGACGACAAAGGAATACCTTCTTCTGGCCTTGTTGGTGAGGCGACGGGGGGAGGTGCTTTCCCGCACGCTGATTGCCGAGCAAGTATGGGACATGAACTTTGACAGCAATACCAACGTGGTGGACGTGGCCGTGCGCCGCCTGAGGGCCAAGGTGGACGACCCCTTCCCGAGAAAACTCATCCACACCGTCAGGGGCATGGGATATGTTCTGGATGAAAGGGACTAGGTCCGGTTCCTGGTCCATGTTGAGCCGGATCATCCTCCTCAACGCCGCGACCTCTTTCGGGGTGTTGGCCTGCGTGGCCTTCATCGTTTATTCGGGGTTGGCTCGCCACAGCAGGCATGCCGGGCATGCCATATTGGAAGATGAAATGGGAGAGATGCGTGCTCTCCTGACGCAAAGGGATGTGGAACCGACGGACATAAGGGAAGAAATTCAAGTTGAGGACAACCCGCGCCACGAGAATCCCTTGTATATCCGGGTGCTCAAGGCGCGAGGTAAAACATGGATGGAGGCCGACGGAATGGCCCGCCTGGGCCTTACTCCGGACAGGTTTCCACCCCCCGGGAAAGGAGCCGCGCTGTGGAAGGCGCCGGGAGACAGGCGTTTCCTGCTTGCCGCCGACAAGGTTCCATCGGGCCGTGAAATACAGGTTTGTCTGGATCTGACAAAGACCCACGAGTTTCTCGAGGGATACTGGTACGCAATCCTTGGGGCGTTCGCCCTGGGACTGGGGGCGTCGGTGTTTGCCGGAGTTCTGCTGGCGAGCAGGAGCCTGGCTCCCCTGCAAGAAATCTCCAGGGCTGCCCGCCGAATCGGATCCAGCCAATTGCACGAGCGCATTTCTTCCCCTCATTGGCCGAGGGAACTCGCGGGGCTTGCCGCCGACTTCGACGCCATGCTGTCGCGGCTGGAGGAATCCTTCAAACGCCTGTCCCAGTTCAGCGCCGACCTGGCGCACGAATGCAGGACGCCCGTGCACAACCTGAGGCTCCAGTCCGAGGTGGCCCTTTCGCGCCCCCGGTCGGCGGAGGAGTACCGCGAGGCCCTGGAATCGGGCCTGGAGGAGACGGAACGGCTGTCCGCCATGATCGACAGCCTGCTCTTCCTGGCCCGCGCGGAATCCGGCACCGCGGGCGCGCGGGCCGAGGTTTTCGACGGCGCCGGGGAGATGGAAAAGGTGCGCGATTATTTCCTGCCGACGGCCGAGGAAAAGGGGGTGCGGCTGTCCTGCCGGGGCGGGGCCGAGGTGAAGGCCGACCCGATCCTGTTCCGCAGGGCCCTTTCCAACCTGGTGGCCAACGCCGTGGAATACACCCCGCCGGGCGGGGAAATTGAGGTGACCCTGGGCGGGGATGGGCGGGAAACCCTGGTGGCCGTCCGGGACAGCGGGTGCGGCATCGCGCCGGAGCACCACGCCAGGATCTTCGACCGACTCTACCGGGTGGATCCCAGCCGCTCCAAGCACCCCGGCATGGGCCTCGGCCTGGCGCTGGTGAAGTCCATCGCGCAACTGCACGGGGGCGCCGTGGACGTGGCCAGCGAGCCCGGCAGGGGAAGCACCTTCACCCTGAGGCTGCCGGGCCCCGGGGACGGCCAGGTTGCGAAATTGTAATTGAATTTCAAAGCGCGGCGGGGAACTTCCGGCCTCCGGGACCGCGTCTTCGGTCTGGAGGTTATTCGCGCCCGGAGGCGGACATGCCCGACCTGGTGGAAATGATGACGGTGAAGGACGTGGCGGCCCTGCTGAGGCTGAAGCCGGTCACGGTGTACAAGATGGCCCAAAAAGGCACGATTCCGGCCTTCCGCGTGGGGCGCTCCTGGCGCTTCCGCAGGTTCCTGGTGGAAGAATGGAGGCGGGACCGGCCACCGCGCCCGGGGAAGGCCGGGGACGACTGGCTGGAAAGCCTTTGAAACTGGATCCGGCCGCGAGGGCCGGGGAAACGGGAGGAAAAGGAAGCATGGACAAGACAAGTGCTTTGGCGGGCCTGGTCCTGGCGGCCCTGGTCGCGGGCGCCGCGCCGTCTCGGGCGGACTCTTCCGCGCCGCTCACCCTGCCGGACTGCGTCCGCCTGGCGATGCGAAAGGCCCCGGAAGCCCGGCAGGCCGGCCTGGAAAGGGAATCCGCGCGGGCGGCCCTGGATTCGGCCCGCGGCGCGCTCCTGCCCCAGCTGACCGGGCAGGCAAGTTACCTGAATTCAACGGACCCCAACAACCAGCTTCCCAACACCAGCCAGATCAATTTCGCCGTCCTGCAACTGGACCAGAACCTGAACCCATTTTCGCCGCAATGGGCCCGCCACGGGGAGAAGGCGCGTGAACTGGACGCGGCCTCCTTCCGCCTGGAACAGGCCAGGGCATCGGCCGCCCTGGCCGCCCGGCAGGCTTATTTCGCCGTGCTCGACGACCAGGACGCCCTGACCGCCATGGGGCGCGTCAAGCAGCGCCTGGAGACCCTCCTGGAAATGGTCCCGCCGCGCTATGTCCCGGGATTGAGCCTGCCCCTGGATTCCATCCAGGTGAAGTCCGCCCTGCTGGATCTTTCCGACCAGACTCGCCAGGCCAGGGCTTCCCTGAGGGCCGACCAGGACCGCCTTCAGCTGCTGCTGGGCGCGACCCCGGGCGAAGCCCCGAGCTTGTCCCCGCTCACGACCCTCCCGGCCCTGCCGGACCCGCAAGGAGGGAGCCTGGAGTTGAATCCCGGACTGCGGGCGCTTCAGTCGGATGTCCAGGCCGGGCAAGCCCGCCTGGACGGGACGGAGGCGCAGAGGCTGCCCAGCCTTTCCCTGGAGGCCGACGTGGGTCCGGCCGGCCTGACGGCCGATTCCATGGACCCTGGCTGGGGGGCGGGGGTGACGGCCTCGCTGCCGATCTTCGCCTGGGGCTGCATCAGCGCCCAGGTCCGTCAGAGCCGGACTGACCTTGAAATCCTCCGCCAGCAGGCAGGCTCCTTCAAGAACCTGCTCCAGGCCCAGTGGTCCGAAACCCTGCAAAAGGCGGGACAGGACCGCCGGGCCGAGGTGGAACGGCAAGCCTTCCTGCCCCTGGCGGCCCAGGCCGTGGAGGCCGCGGTGGAGCGCTACCGCCGGGGCGCGGCGGGCATCACCCTGGTCAACGACACCATCCAGTCCTGGCTGCGGAACCAGGTGAGCGAGAGGCAGGACTACTATTCCTACCTGTCCGATCTGGCCCAGCTCCAGGCGTTGAGCGGGGACAAGCTGGAGGTGAACTATGAATAGGCCAATCGACATCGTCGGGTTTCGCGCCGGCGGATTCCTCGCGGCCTTCGGCTTCCTGCTGGTCTCGGGATGCGCCGGGAAGCCGGCGGCCAAGCTGCCGGACCTGAACGATCCCCCCAGCATCGCCAGCGTGGCCAGGACCGACTTCGCGCGCACCCTGCCGGGAACCGGGGTGGTGGACACTTCGGGCGCCCTGGAACTGGACCTTGGACGGTGGGAGGCCGGGCAGGTGAAAGCCGGCCAGGAGGCCCGGGCCTGGGTGGATGGCAGCGGAGCCCCGCTCTCCTGCCGCGTGACGCGCGTGCTGCCGGACGCGGCCGGCGGCGGGCAGTCCCTGGTGTGGCTTTCCCCGGACCGCGGCCAGGCCCTGCCGGCGGGCGCCTTTGTCTCGGCCAGCATCACCACCCGGGTGTACCGCGGCGCGCTGTCCGTGCCGGATTCGGCCCTGTTCGTGCTGAATGGCCGCACCGTGGTGATGGTTCCGGCTCCCGAGGGTGGGTCCGGGCTTCCCTACGTGAGCCGGCCCGTGAGGGTGGGTGTTCGTTCGTTTGGGCGGGCCCAGATCCTTTCGGGTCTGAAGGCCGGCGACAAGATCGTGGTCAGGGGCGGCATCGGCTACCTGTATCCGGAATTCAAGGCCCAGGGCGCGGGCTGAGGGGGGCGTTCAGGCGGCGATCCTCAGGAAATCCCGGGGCCTCAGGATGGGCATGCCTTCCACGTTTTGCAGCACCACGAGGTCCTCGTCCCCGGTCACCAGGCAGCCGCAGGATGCGAGCAGCGCGCATTGCAGGATCGCGTTGTCGGAAGGGTCGCGCGACCTGGAAGGAGCCGCGCGCGGGTCGGGAAGCACGCGCAGGGACTGGCGCAGGAAACCGGCTTCCTGCCTGGCCGACACGGCGGGGAAACCCAGCTTCCTGACGAGGGCCTTTTCAAACTCACGCGGGATCTGTTCGCATAGGATGATTTCGTGCCCCCGGCGCGCCAAGTCGACCACCTCCAGGCAGAGTCCCTTGGAGGCGTAGGCGGCCACCCAGATGTTGGTGTCCAGGAGGACCTTCACGACACCAGCTGAAGACGTCCTCGTCCGTGTAGACGCCCTTTTGCCGGGCCAGCGGAAGCAGCTTTTCCCGCGCGCGGCGGACGCGCTCCAGGAAGAGGTCCCTTCTGAGGGCCTCCTGCACGTACTGGCTGCGGGTCCTGCCCCGGCGCCTGGCCGCGTTTTCGAGGTCCGCGGCCAGGTCGGGGGAAAGGCTGATGGTGACGGCATTTCGCATGAGAACCTCCTGTATGAAGATATCATACAGGGCCCTGACCGGTCCATAATCGGCCCATTTTCGAGGCGCCCGTGTTTGAACGCGTGATGTCCAAGATCCTGAAGAACCCGCCCTCCGTGATGTTGCTCACGGTTTTCGTCGTGGCGCTGGGCCTGGCCACGTCCAGGCGACTGAGCGTGGGGCTCTTTCCACCCCTGGATTTCCCCACCCTGAACCTGATCGCCCAGGAGCCGGACTATTCGTCCCTGGAGATGGAGCAGCGCGTCACCCTGCCCCTGGAGAACGCGGCCAGCGGGGTGCTGGGCGTGGTGCGGGTGCATTCCAATTCCGGAACGGGCATCGCCATGGTGTCGGTGGGCTTCTCCTGGGGCACGGACATGTGGAAGGCCAGGGAGTTGCTGCAAAAGGCCGTGGACGGTGCCCGCGGCCAGATTCCTCCGGGCGTGGACATCACTCTGGAAAGCCTTTCCACGGCCTTGTCCCAGATCGAGGGCTACAGCCTGCAGGGCGGCCACGACCCGGTGGCCTTGCGCGCCATGGCCCTGTACGACCTGAAGCCGCGCCTGCAGCGCATCCCGGGGGTGTACCAGGTGAACGTGCTGGGCGGCAAGTCGCCCGAAATCCAGGTGATGGCCGATCCCAGGCGCATGATCCGCTACGGAATCACCCTGGACGACCTGAAGGGGGCCCTGGCGGACAACAATGTGGTTTCCAGTCCGGGCGTTGTCAACGCCGGCGACCAGGAACTGGTGCTGCACGGCAACGGCCAGTACGCCGGGGTGAGCCAGGTTGCCGACACGGTGGTGACCGTGGCCCAGGGGAGGCCGGTCATGGTGAAGGACGTGGCCCGGGTGACCAACGGATACGTCTATACGCGCGGCGACACGTCGGAGGACGGCAAGCCGGCCGTGATGATCGACGTGGACAAGCAGCTGGGATACGACACCGGCACCGTGGCCAGGGCCGTGGCCGCCGAAATCGCCCGGTTCCGCGCCGGACTGCCCCCGGGCATGACGTTGCGGAACTTTTACGACCAGGCCAAGCTGGTCAACGACTCCATCGGAAGCGTGTTGGAAAGCGTCTGGATCGGTGGCCTGCTGGTGGTGTTGGTGCTGGCCCTGTTCCTGCGCGACTGGAAAGCCACCGTGGTGGCCACGCTTTCCATCCCGGTGTCGGTGGTGGCGGCCCTGCTGATGATGGAATTTTTCCACGTGCAGCTCAACATCATGTCCCTGGGGGGGCTGGCCATCGGGTCGGGCATGATCGTGGACGCGACCGTGGTCGTGCTGGAGAACATCTTCCGCTGGATGGCCACTCCCGCGCTTTGCGACGGGAAAAGCCGCATGGAGGTGGTGACGGGAGCCTGCCGGGAGGTCTGGGTGCCGGTGTTGATGTCCACCCTGGCGAACATAGGCATCTTCCTGCCCATGGTGCTGGTGGCGGGCTTCGCCGGAAAGCTCTTCGCCCCGGTGAGCCTCACCGTGACCTTCGCCCTGCTGGCCTCACTGGTGGTGTCGATGACCCTCATCCCGGTGCTGGCCAACCTCTGGCTTGGAGGGGTGAAGGAGGACGAACACGGCCTTCTGGACAAGTCCTACCTGGGACCCCTGAAATGGGCGCTGAAGCGTCCCTGGTGGGTTCTCATCCTTTCGGCCCTTCCCGTATTCCTGTGCTTCTGGGTGGCCGGACGGCTCAACATGGGCTTCCTGCCCAGCCTGGACGAGGGGGCTGTGCTGGTCTCCACCGACATGCCTCCCGGCACTTCGCTGGAGGAGGCCCGCCGCGTCAATTCCAAGGTGGAGCATTGGCTGGACAGGATGCCCGGGGTGGTGACGGTGGCCCGCAATACGGGGCACGCGGCCGGGGGGGAGGACACCGACAACGTCAACCATAGCGACATCATGGTGAAGCTGGTGCCCAAGAACAAGAGGCCCATGCCCCTGCAGCAGTGGATCAACGCGCTTTCGGCCAGGACCGACGCCATTCCCAGCCTCAACGTGGAATACCTGATGCCCCTGGCGGACAAGATCAACGACGCCCTGGGCGGCGTGCCGGCCGACATCGGGGTCAACATCTACGGACCCGACCTGAGCGTCCTGCAGGTCCTGGCCCGGCGCCTGCAGAAGGCCCTGCCCGCCATCCCGGGCCTGGTCAACGTGCATCCGGCCGGAGGCCTGCCCGTGCCCTCGCTGGAAGTCCACGTCAACCGGGCGGAGGCCGGCAAACTGGGGATCGCCGAGAAGGACGTCTACCAGGCCCTGGCGGCCTACACCAGCGGCCTGACCGCCACCGAGCTGAGGAAATCCCTGAAGCGGATTCCGGTGACGGTCCGCTTCGGCCAGCCCGGCGCGCCGCTTGACCTGGAGGCCCTCGAGCACGTGCCCTTGAAGACCGCCTCCGGCGCCATGGTGCCGGTGGGCCAGGTGGCCAGCTTCCGTTATTCGGCCATGCCCAGCGACATCGAGCACGACCACCTGGTGCGCGAAGTGACCCTGACCGGCGACATCCAGGGCCGGGCCGCGCCGGACGTGGCCAGGGACGTCACCAAGGCGGTGGAAAACCTGCGCCTGCCGCCGGGCTACACCTGGAACTTCTCGGGAAAGTACGCCAGCGGACAGAAAGCCCTGAAGAACCTGCTGATGGTCCTGGCCATCTCCATCGGGGTGGTTTCGATCATCCTGTGGTTCGAGTTCTACGACCTGGTGCAGGTTTTCCTCATTCTGCTCACGATCCCCCTGGCCGCGGTGGGGGCCATCATCAGCCTGGCCCTGGCGCACCAGAGCCTGAACGTGTCCTCCATGATCGGGGCCGTGCTGCTGGTGGGCATCGTGGTGCGCAACGGCATCATGTTGCTGGACTACGTCAATATCGAGTTGCGGGCCGGCATGCCCCTCAAGGAGGCCATTCTGGAGGGCTCGCGCAAGCGCGTGCGGCCCATCCTGATGACCGCGGCCGTTACCATGCTGGGACTGCTGCCCCTGGCCGTGGGCTGGGGCACGGGGTCGGAACTGCAGCACCCCCTGGCCATCGCCGTCACCGGAGGCATTTTCACGTCCACCCTTCTCACCCTGGTGGTGCTGCCGGCAGGCGCCTGGCTGATGATGAAGGACCCCAACCGAAAACGGTCCGCTTCGTGACGCGCCCAGATCTCAAACTGTAACCCTGAAACTTCGAGGAGGAATGCCGATGTCCAGTTGGATCCGCACAACCCGTGGACTGGCCCTGGCGGCCGTCGCCTGTGCCGCAACCCTGGCGTGTCCCCGCTTGTGGGCTGCCTCCAAACCGGTGGTGGGGGAAGGTGGTTTCCATGTCGTCGGAAAGGCCGGCCTGCCCGGAGATGGAGGCTGGGATTTCCTTAACCTTGGTCCGGAAGGGAAGCGGCTCTACGTCGCCCACAACGACAGCGTCCAGGTCCTGGACGCTAAGACACTTGATATCCTGGGAACGGTGCCCGGGGTGACAAGGGCCCACGGGGTTGCCGTGGTGCCGGAACTCGGGAAAGGATTCGCCTCAAGCGGGCGGCCCGGAAGCGTGGTGGCCTTCAGCTTGAAAACCTTCAAGCGCCTCGCGGACATTCCTTCCAGCCCGGACACGGATGTGATCCTTTATGATAGGGCTTCCGGATGGATATTCACCTTCAACGGGGACAGCCACAACGCCACGGTGATCGATCCGAAAATGGACGATGTGGTGAAGGTCCTGAAACTTCCGGGCGCCCCGGAGGCGGCTGTCTCCGACAGGGAGGGGCTGATTTTCGACAACCTCGCCAGCGTGAACCAAGTGGCCCGGATCGACACCCAACAGATCACCATCACGGCGCGCTGGAGCACCCTGCCCGGCGAGCAACCCACCGGCATCGCCCTGGACCGGGCCCACCACCGCCTTTTCGTGGGCTGCCGCAACAAAATGCTGGTCGTGATGGACAGCCTCGATGGCAGGGTGCTGGCCCACCTGCCCATCGGCGCGCACGTGGACGGCACGGCCTTCGACCCGGCCACCGGGGACGTCCTTGATTCCTGTGGGGACGGCACGCTTTCCGTCATCCACGAGGATACGCCCGACAAGTACAGCCTGGTCGAGAACGCCCCCACCATGGAAGGCGCGCGTACCCTGGCCGTCAGCGAAACGAGTGGTAGGGTGTATACCGCCGCGGCGAGGACCGTGCCCTCCAAGACCGCCAAATGGCATCGCAAGATCGTTCCTGGCACCTTTCAGGTGCTTGTCCTGGAGAAATAGGGGAATACCGTTTCCTCCCCCGGCGGGCCTTGGCGGGGCGCCTTCAGGCATCCACGGGGCCCGTCCCGGGATGGAAGTCCGGAATGTCGCCTTTCCAGAATAGGCGACGGTCACCGAAATTGTGTGGGGGGTGGTATGGGATTTCCCGCGGTGCGCTTTGAATTCACCTCTCGAAACCTGAGAGAAACGGAAGGATTTTACAGCCAGTTGTTCGGGTGGAAGTTCCACCCGGTGTCCAACCTCCCCTACAGTGCCATTGACACGGCCACTCTGGGGGGCATACCGGGAGGAGCAGGCAGGCTGGAGGACGGGAGGACACCGGGCACGACCCTTTATGTGGAAGTGCCCAGCGTCACCGAAACGCTTCGTCACGCGGAAATGTTGGGAGGCACGATGGTCCGGCCGGCAACCCTTCTCGCGCCGGGCCTGGTGGTGGCCACCTTTCAGGACAGGGAGGGGCGCCTGGTGGGGATTTGCAACAACGAACCTTCCTTGAAGGCGTCGGAAAGGCGTTAGCCGAAGTGAGGCTTCGCAACAGGCGGATTTGGGCCCGGAGTCCGAGGATGAAAAGGCAGGTACCGGAATATACCGAAGACCTTGTTTCACGTTGCCGGCACGGTGAGCAGGGGGCCTGGGAACGCCTGTACCAGGCCCACCACCCCTCGCTGTATTATTTTTTGCTTTCGCTGACCCGGTCTCCCGAAGTCGCGGAGGACCTGACCCAGGATGTTTTCGTGAAGCTTTTCAGGGAGATCGGGAAACTTGAATTTCGCGGCTCCCTGGAACCCTGGATCATGCGGGTGGCGCGCAATGCCGCCCTCGATCTGTTCCGCAGGGACCGGATTTGCCGTTGCGTCAGTCTCGATCGCTTTGAAGATCAAGGGGACGGCTTTGCCAAATGGGATGGGCCTGATCCGGGCGCGGAGGCCGAATCCCGGGAGTGGGCCGACGGAATCCGGAGGGCCGTGGATTCGCTTCCGGAAGCGTTGAAGACCCCCTTGATTCTCCGGCACTGGGGGGACTTGAGCTACCACGAAATCTCGCGTGGCCTTCGCCTTCCGGAAGGCACGGTGAAGTCCAGGATTTTCAAGGCAAGACGGCTCCTTTCCAAGAGGATTGCACCCGACGGAAGGCTGTTTGCTTCCGCCGCCGCGTCGCTGTGACGAAGTCCGGGGCGGCTGTCATGGGAGGATAAGGCGATGAGGGGACTGATATCCTTTTGCCGCGCGCTGCCCTCCATCCTGGAGAACCCCACCTTTTTGATCGTGGCCGCGTCCTGGCTGCTGGCGCAGTCCTTCAAAGTGGCGCTTTCCTCGTTCCAGGCCGGCCGGTTCCTTCCAGGGGCGTTGCTTGAAACCGGCGGAATGCCGAGCTCCCATTCCGCTTTCGTCACGTCCCTGGCCGCCTGCGTGGGCCTTTCCAGCGGCTGGAACAGCGATGCCTTCCTGGTGGCCCTGGGATTTTCCATCATCGTCATGCACGACGCGGCGGGCCTTCGCCGGGCGGCGGGCCGCCACGCGGCGCTTCTCAACGAAGTGATCGAGGGCATGTACCGGGGCCGCCGGTCCAGGCCCGCCCGGATGAAGGAGATGCTGGGGCATTCACCCCTCCAGGTTCTTTGCGGCGCCCTGCTGGGCCTTGCCATGGCGTTGTTCCTGTATCCGACAAAATAGAATAGAATGCCGCTTGCGAAGCATGGAATCGTCCGGGACGGTGGCCGTCCCAGTTGGCGGAGGGGCGGTTTGGCCTCACTTTCTGAAATTTCCATCCGGCGGCCGGTCT
>JAJYGY010000140.1 GCA_021790555.1 bacterium | reverse complement strand
CAGGTCGATCTCCAGGCTGCCCCCGCCGAACTGGATGGGCATGGGCTTGTTCTTGTCGATCTGGCTTTGCAGGTCCTCGGTCTGCAGCTGCATGTTGTCCAGCTGCTGCTCCAGGCTGCGCAGGCGGTACTGCAGCTCATCCACGGTCTGCACCTGCTGGGGCGGGGCCGGAGCCGCGCTTTGCGCCTGGGCCGCGGGCGCCGCCGCCTGGGCCTGGACGGCCGGCGGGTTCTGGGCTCCGGCGGCCGTGGCCAGCAGCCAGGAAGGGACGAGAACCAAACCCGCAATATTTAAAACATGATTTCGCATGGCGCCTTCAGGGAGCATGAATGAGCATAGTTGAGAACGTTCTCTTTATACACGATAAAAAGCACTTCGTCAAGACCATTTCTCATTTTTGTTCTCAAGGATATCTTGCGCGTTCTCAAACAAAGGAAAGGATTGATTTAAAATAATATTTCGTTGTATCATGAGAACGTTTCTATTAAGTTCTGTTCACAAATTTCTCTCGGACAAAACTATGGCCAAAGTGACCATCCACGACGTCGCCAGGCTTTCCGGTGTGCACCGCTCCACGGTATCGCGGGTCCTCACCGGAAGCGGCCCGGCAAGCCAGGAGGCCAGGGAAAAGGTGCTGGCCGCCTCCAAGCAGCTCAACTACCACCCCAACACCGTGGCCGGGGCCCTGAAGTCCAAGCGCCGCACCACCTGGGGCCTGCTCTCCTCCTGGGCCTGTTCCCCCAATTCCATGGACCACTTCTACGCCAAGACCCTGGGCGGCCTGCTGGATTCCGCGGCGCGCGTCAACTTCCGCGTGACGCTCTACAACTTCCAGGGCCGCTTCGACGAGGGACTGGAACCCCTGCGCTTCTGCCACGACAGCCACCTGGCCGGCATCGCCATCCTGGCGCCCCGCACCCAGGACTCGTTCCTGGCCGAGCTGAAATCCCTGGACATCCCCTGCCTGCTGCTGTCCCACCGTCCCCAGGACCCTTCCGTCAGCTTCGTGGACCTGGACAACGTGGTGGGGGCGCGCCTGGTCGTGGAACACATGATCTCGCTGGGGCACCGCCGCATCTCCTTCATCGGCGGGGAGCTGGCGTTGAATTCCAACGCCCGGGACCGCTTCCAGGGCTACCAGGAGGCCCTGCGCAGGGCGGGCATCCCCGAGGTCGCGGAGCTGGTCAAGCACGGCCAGTTCGACCCCAACCACGGCCGCATGGCCATGAAGGAGCTGCTGCAGCTGCCGCCCCAGCAGCGCCCCACGGCCGTCTTCTGCGCCACCGACCTGCTGGCGCTGGCCGTGATGGACGAGGCCCGCGTGTCGGGCCTGTCCCTTCCCGGCGACCTATCGGTGGCCGGGTTCGACGACTCCCCCGTGGCCGCCACCAGCCGGCCCTCCCTGACCACGGTGCGCCAGCCCTTTTACGAGATGGGCCTGCAGGCCGGGGACCTGCTGCACCAGATGATGGAGAAGAAGATCCCCATGCCGGTGCGCAAGCTCTACGAGGCCAACCTGATCCCCCGCGAATCCACCGCGCCGCCGCGGGCCTGAGGCCGCCCGCCTCCCGTCCCGGACTCCTACGCGAGAGCCATGCCCGCCTCCCCCCTCCCCATCGACCCGCTTGTCCCCGAGATCGTCCAGGCCCTCGAGCGCGGCCGCAACGCCGTGCTGGTGGCCGAGCCGGGCGCCGGCAAGACCACGCGCCTGCCGCCGGCCCTGCTCCAGGCGGAATTCGCCCGGGGGCGCGAAATCTGGGTGCTGCAGCCCCGGCGCGTGGCGGCCAAGCTGGCGGCCCAGCGGGTGGCCGGCGAGCTGGGAGGCCGGCCGGGCGGCCTGGTGGGCTACCAGTTCCGTTTCGAACAGGCCCTGGGACCGGAGACCCGCCTGCGCTTCCTCACCGACGGCATGCTGCTGCCCCTGGCCCGCCAGGACCCGGCCCTGGGCCGGGTGGCCGCCGTGGTGCTGGACGAGTTCCACGAGCGCAGCCTGGCCATGGACATGGGCCTGGGCTGGCTGAAACGCCTGCAGCAGGGCCCCCGAGCGGACCTGCGCCTGCTGGTGATGAGCGCCACGCTCGACGCCGACGCGCTGGGGGCCTACCTGGCCCCCTGCCCGGTGTTCCGCGGCCGCGGGCGCGCCTTTCCCGTGGAGGTGGAATACGCGCCCTTCCCCGAACTGCCCGGGCCGGCCGAAAGGACGCGCGCCGGCGTGGCCCTGGCCCTGCGGTCCGCCCCGGCGGGCGCCTCGGTGCTGGCCTTCCTTCCCGGCCAGCGGGAGATCCACCGGGCCCTGGGCCTGCTGCGGCCGTCCACGGGCGGCTTCGAACTCCACGGCCTGTACGGCGACCTGTCCCCGGACGAACAGCAGCGCGTGCTCGCCCCGGGCGGGGGGCCCAGGATCATCCTCAGCACCAGCCTGGCCGAGACCTCGGTCACCGTGCCGGGGGTATCGGTGGTGCTGGATTCGGGCCTGGCCCGGCGCGAACGCAGTTCCTCCTGGTCCGGGTTCCCCGGCCTGGTGACCCTGCCGGCCAGCCAGGCCTCGGCCGAACAGCGCGCCGGCCGCGCCGGCCGCCTGGGGCCGGGCCGCTGCCTGCGCCTCTATTCCCGCTATGACTTCGAGCACCGCGCGGCCTTCGACCCGCCCGAGGTCCAGCGCGCCGACCTGGCCCGCGCCCTGCTCGACCTGCTTTCGCTGCAAGCGGGCGACCCCGCCTCCTTCCCCTGGCTGTCCCCGCCGCCCCAGGCCTCCCTGGCCGCCGGGCTGGACCTGCTGGGGCGCCTGGGAGCCCTGGAGCCGGGCCCGGCCTTGAGCCCCCTGGGCCGGGAGATGGCCGCCCTGCCGCTGCATCCCCGCCTGGGCCGCTTCCTGGTCCAGGCCCGAAGCCAGTTCAAGGGCCGGCCGGCCGGCCTGGCCTGGGCCTGCCGCCTGGCCGCGCTGGTGGCCGAGGAACGCGCCGAGGAGCCCGACCTGCTGGAGGCCCTGGCGCGCGCGCGCCCCGAGGGCCGGGCCGCGGCGCTGGAAGCGCAACTGCGGCGCCGCCTCGGCCTCCAGGACTCCCCGGCCGCCGGCGCGCTGGCCGGCCTGGCGGCGGACCTGTCCAAGGCCCTGCTGGCCGGGTTCCCCGACCGCGTGGCCAGGCGCCGGCCCCTGGACAAGGCCGCCAGCCGCGCCCGGGAAAACCAGGGGCAGGAACTGCTGATGGCCGACGGCGGCACGGTGTCGGCCCCCGCGTCACTGGCCCTCTTCGCCCACCACGAAACCTTCGCCGTGGTGGAGGCGCGCCTGGGCGCGGACGCCCGGGCGCGGGAAGGCGCCCGGGTGCAGTCCGCCCTGGCCGTGGAGGAGGACTGGCTCCTGGACCTGTTTCCGGAGGGCTTGAAGGAGGCCGAGGACCTGGCCTGGAACCGGGAAGCCGGCAGGGTGGAGGGTTTCCGCAGGCTGCAGTACGGCCAGCTGGTGCTGGACGAGAAGCCCCTGGCTTCCGGGTCCATGGGGGCGGCCGCCGAGGAACTGCTTTTCAGGCAGGCCCTGGCCGCCGGGCCCCGGGCCTACTGCGAGGAGCGGGATCTGGAGCAGTTCCTGGCCAGGGCGGCCTTCTGCGCGGGACAGACCGGCGACCCGGCCTGCGCCGCCCTGGGTCCGCGGGCCAGA
>JAJYGY010000291.1 GCA_021790555.1 bacterium | reverse complement strand
CCCGGCCCAGCAGCACCAGCCCCCCCACGAAGATGTACACCTTCAGGGCCCGGCCGGCCTCCGTCAGGTAGGATTCCCCGCCCATCCTGGGGGGCTTTTCCCCCTCCGGCGGGGCGGCTTCCCCTCCCTGCCAGGCCTCCCCGCGGCCCAGCCACAGGCCGGCCGCCAGGCCCAGCAGCAGGATGAGCGGCAGCAGCCAGGGCCCCAGCAGCCTGGCCAGCAGCAGCTTGTCGTCCACCCCCAGGCCGGCCAGGGCGATGGTGGCCAGGGGCTCGCCCCAGGGGGTCAGGGCCGCGCCCATGCCGATGGAGCAGCAGCCCAGCACGGCCGCCGAACGCCGCGTCCGGGCGGGCAGGTGCAGCGTGGCGAGCAGCTCGGAGAGGATCACCGCGGCGATGATGGCCGTCACCAGGCAGGACAGCAGGCCGATGCCCGCCACCAGCACGAAGAAGAGGAGCCCGGGGCCCAGGCGGGACAGGCCGGCCCGCGAGAAGGCCCGTATCCTGCCGCGCAGCGCGCTGAAGGCCAGGCCGGCCGCCAGCACGGCCAGGCTGATGGCCAGGGGCTGGCGCAGGGCCTCCTCCACCAGGGCCGGGCTCCACTGGCCGCCCAGGGTGGCCGCCAGGGCCCCCATCACCAGCAGGAAGGCCTCCAGCTCCTCCTCCACCAGGGCCGGGCTCCACTGGCCGCCCAGGGTGGCCGCCAGGGCCCCCATCACCAGCAGGAAGGCCTCCAGCTCCTCCTCCACCTTCCTCGAAAAGAAGGGCAGCACCAGCACCAGCGCCATCAGCAGCGCCGAGCCGGCCAGGGTCCAGGTCGCGTAGCCTCTCATTCACTTCCTCCAGCTTGTCCTTGCGCGGCCCCCCGGCTTCCGGCCGGCGGGAAGGCCCGTACAGCAAAAAATACAGCCTCCGCTGTATTTTCGCCCGGCCCCGTTCCCGCGCCGCCTCCGCCCGGAAGGGTCAGTCCGGGTCCTTCCACTTGCCGTGCTTCTTGATGAGCTCCACCAGCGCGTCGTCGGCATGGTCGAAGGGGATGTGGCGCTGCACGCATTCCTTGCCCACGAACAGGTTCACCTTGCCGGGCTGGCCGCCCACGTAGCCGAAGTCGGCGTCGGCCATCTCGCCCGGGCCGTTGACGATGCAGCCCATGATGGCGATCTTCAGGCCCGTCAGGTGGCTGGTGCGGCGCTTGATGCGGGCCGTGACCTCCTGCAGTTCGAACAGGGTTCGCCCGCAGCTGGGGCAGGAGATGAATTCCGTCTTGCTCACCCGCACCTGGGCCGCCTGCAGGGCGTTGAAGCACAGGGCCACGGTGTCCAGGGACGGGTCCTCGTGTTCCAGCATCACGGCGTCGCCCATCCCGTCGGCCAGCAGCGAGCCGAAAAGGGTGGAAGTGGAGATCAGCAGGTCGTCGCCGGCCTCCTCGCTGTCGTAGGCCAGCATCACGGGGTGGTCCTTGGCGCGGCCCCGCAGCAGGGCCGACAGCGCCCGGTTCAGGTGGATCATCTGGCTGGGCAGGAATCCGCGCAGGCACAGCAGCAGCCGCGAGGCCCCGGCCGCCTCGGCCGCGTCCAGCACCTGGGCCACGCCTTCCAGCAGGGGCCTGGCCATTCCCTGGGGGAACTCAAGCAGCAGGGCCTTGCCCATGCGGTCGAGCTCGCCGGCCAGCGAGCCGAAGCGCTCCCGGGTGTCCGCCGAAAGCGGCCCCAGGGGCAGGCGCAGGCCCACCATCTCGCTTTCGGCCCGGGGCGCCATGGACCAGGCGTCCTGCAGGTTGAAGCGGGCCACGCTGGGCACGTGGAGGTCGCGCGACTGGTGCACGAAATGGTTGGCGCCCCGCAGCCCCTCCTCGGACACCACCGAGAACAGCAGCACCTCGGGCCGGGCCTGGGTGTTGGGGTGGGCCGCCGGGTAGCTGGCGATGTAGGCCAGGTTCTTCTGGGCCTCCGAGGCCGGGTAGGGCGAGGGCGTGAAGACGCGCACGGGCTGGGCCGCGCCCAGCTCCAGGCCCCCCAGGCGGCAGGCGCCGCCTCCCCGGCGGCGGTATTCGTCGATGCCGCGCTCGCCCTTCCAGGCGGCCTCCAGGCCGGCCCAGTCGCCCTCGCTGAAGAGGTTGCAGGACACGGGCTTTTCCGGATAGCGGTTGGCCAGGCGGTAGGCCACCGGGATCTCCAGCTCGGGGTCCTCGGTGAGCGACACGCGCAGGGTGTCGCCGATGCCGTCCTCCAGCAGGGTGGCGATGCCCACCGAGCTCTTCACCCGGCCGTCCTCTCCCTCGCCGGCCTCGGTGACCCCCAGGTGGAAGGGATAGTCCATGCCCTCCTCCTCCATGCGGGCGGCCAGCAGGCGGTAGGCCTGCACCATCACCTTGGGGTTGGAGGACTTCATGGAAAGCACCAGGTCGTGGTAGTCGTACTTGCGGGCGATGCGCACGAATTCCAGGGCAGACTCCACCATGCCCAGGGGGCTGTCGCCGTAGCGGTTCATCACCCGGTCGGAAAGCGAGCCGTGGTTGGTGCCGATGCGCATGGCGCGCTTCAGTTCCTTGCAGCGCAGCACCAGGGGGGCGAACCGGTCCTCGATGCGGTTGAGCTCGCCGGCGTACTGCTCGTCGCTGTACTCCTTCACCCGGAAAGTCTTGCTGTCGGCGAAGTTGCCGGGGTTGACCCGCACCTTCTCCACGTGCAGGGCCGCCTCCATGGCCGCGTCCGGGGTGAAGTGGATGTCGGCCACCAGGGGCGTGTCGATCCCCCGCTTGGTCAGCTCGGCCTTGATGGCCTCCAGGTTGCGCGCCTCCTTCATGCTGGGGGCGGTGATGCGTACGATCTCGCTGCCCGCGTCCACGCAGCGCAGCACCTGGTCCACGGTCTTGCGCGTGTCCAGGGTGTCGGTGGTGGTCATGGTCTGCACGCGCACGGGCTGGTTGCCGCCCAGGGCCACCTTGCCCACCATCACCACGCGGGTCCTGCGGCGGCGGTAGGCGAAGGGCGAGGCCGCGAACCAGGCTTTCAGGTCTTGAAGGGCCGGCGAAGTCATCGGAAACCCGGAAAAAGGGTGGAAAAGGGCGGTCGCGACAGGTCGAACGAATCCTAAGGCAAACCCGGGCCCAAATCAAGGCGGGTCTCAGCGCCACCGCAGCCAGGCCAGCAGGCCGGCCAAAAACGCCAGCACTGCCAGGACGGCCAGGCAGCCCAGGGGGTTCCCCCTGGCCCTGGGGATCACCAGGGGCGGGACGGGGTCCTCGCCCTTTTCACGCCGCTCGATGGCCTCGCGCTGGCGCCGGGCCATGCCGCGCATTTCCTCACGGTAGTCTTCCTGTTTTTCGGTCATGGGGCCCCGCGCTCCAGGTTAAACGGACCAGGCCGCGGCCTCGAAGTCGTCGGCCGGCACGTTGAAGGTGATGGGCCGCTGCAGGGGCCAGTGCTCCAGTTCCCTTTCCTGCTGGTGCACGAACACCACGCAGCGCACCTCCTCGCCCCTGGAGAAGCCCAGCTCGGCGAAGGGCAGGGCCACCTCCATCACGTTGCGGGCCATGGCCCGGATGCCCGGCGCGGAAAGCGCCCGCCCCCCGGCGTCCTGCAGCTCGGCATCCACCTGGGGGCCGTTCCCGCGCAGGGACAGCGAAAGGGTGCGCTCCTGGGGCGACAGAAACTTGACCTTGAA
>JAJYGY010000202.1 GCA_021790555.1 bacterium | reverse complement strand
CGTGGCCTACCAGCTCTACCATGCCGAGGACTACGAGGGCACCGCCCAGGCCGCCCAGCAGATCCTGGACAAGTATCCCAAGCGCAACCTCTACTACGTGCGCTACCTGCTGGCCCTGTGCAAGGAACACACGGGCTACTATCGCGAGGCCATCCGGAACTACCAGAAGGTGATGAAGCAGGAGCCCAACTCGAGCTATTCCAACGCCGCCGCCTTCCGGGTGGGGGTCTGCTACGGCGCCCTGGACGACGTTCCCGACGCCGTCAACGCCTTCCGCGACATCATCGACTTCAACCCCAAGTCCGAATACCGGCTGCAGGCCTACATCTTCCTGGGCAACCTCTACAAGCGCCAGAACCAGTGGGAGCCGGCCGAACACATCTACCAGGACATGATGCGCCTGTATCCCTGCTCCACCTGGTCCTCCACCGCCCAGCAGTACCTGGCCGAGGCCTACGCCCACCAGGGCAAGAGCGACCTGGCCATGGAGATCTACCGCCGCATGCAGTTCGACAACTGCGTGCCGCGCTTCATGGCCGCCCAGGCCCAGTTGCGCATCGGCGACATGCTGATGGGCCAGCAGCGCTACCAGGATGCCATGTTCGCCTACCACGCCGCCATCCAGGAGTATTCGGGCCAGCCCGGGGTGAAGCTCTACGCCCAGCAGCAGATGGAGGCGGCCCGGCGCGGGCGCAACCAGGATCCCGACCAGCAGATTGAGGACCAGGACTACGACGTCTATTCGCCCTCGGGACAGCCGTGAAAAAAACCGCCGCAATCCTGTTCGCCCTCTCCCTGTCCGGCCTGGCGCCCGCCTGGGCCCGCCCCTCCCTGGCCGGGCCCTTCGCGGCCGCGGCGGCGGATTTCCAGAAGGGCAATTACAGCAGCGCCGCGCGCTTCTACAGCGACGTGATGGCCACCTACAAGGGCTCGGACTGGGAAGCCCAGGCCGGCCTCTTCCTGGGGCAGTGCCTCATCCACCTGGGCAAGACGGACCAGGCCACCTCCATCCTGCAGTACGTGGCCCAGACGTTTCCCCAGCGCGAGGAGGGCCAGGAGGCGCAGATGCGGCTGGCCGAAATGGCCGTTTCGGACGGGGACGTCGCCGGGGCCGAGAAGATCTACTCGGCGCTGGGGTCGCAGGCCTCGGCCTCCCTGGCCCCCTGGGCCCTGCTGGACCTGGCCAACCTGCAGGCCAGGCGCCACCAATACCAGAAGGCGCTGGACACCTTTTCCAGGCTGGGTTCGCAGTTTCCCGGGCTTCCCTGGACGCTCAGGGAGGCCCTCACCGGCAAGGCCAAGGTCTACCGCAAGCTGAAGCGCGACGGAGAGGCCCTCCAGGCCTACCAGCAGGCGGCCAAGATATCACCCGACGGCGCCGCCGCCGCCCAGGACCTGTTGGAGTCGGCAGACCTGTACTACCAGGCCGGGCGCTTCGACAAGGCCGTGGAGGTCTACCGCAAGGTGGCCGCGGGCTTTCCCAACGACTCGGCCGAGGCCCTTGCCTTCCTGGGCAGGGCCTACCACGCCCAGGGCAAGGACATCCAGGCCCGGGCCGCCTTCCAGAAGGTGCAGGACCAGGACGCGAGTTCGATCTGGGCCGACGTGGCCCGGCATTGGGCCCAGGACATGGAACAGGGGGAAAAACGCGACGGCGTGAACCTGGATTCCCTGATCAATTCCCACTAGGGCTCCGGTGGGCGCGGCGGGGAAGGCCGGGGGGCTGGAGACGGCGGTCGTGGTCGCGGCCCTCGACGAGGAGGCCGAAATCGGCCCGGCCCTGCGCGCCCTGCGCGCGGCGGGCTTCTCCGCCTCCAGCCTCTGGGTGGCCGACGGCGGAAGCCGCGACGCCACGCGGCGCCTGGCGCGCGCCGGAGGGGCCAGGGTGGTCCGTTGCCCGGCCGGACGGGGGACCCAGTTCCGCCGGGCGGCCCGGAGGGCCGCGGAGTCCCGCCCGGACGTCCTGCTGTTCCTTCACGCCGACTGCCGGGTCCGGCCCGGAACCCGCGCCGCCCTGGAAGCCGCCTTCCGCGATCCCTCCCTGCGCTACGCGTGTTTCCGCCCCAGGATAGGCAGCCCCAAGCCGGTCTACCGGCTCCTGGAAACCCTGATCGACTTCAGGACCCGCGCCACCCGCGTTCCCTACGGAGACCTGGGCCTGGCGGTGCGCCGCCGGGATTATTTCCGCGCCGGCGGCTACCCGGACTGGCCGCTTTTCGAGGAGATACGCCTGGCGGCGCGCCTGAGGAGGGGCGGGGGGTTCCGCCGCCTGGACCTGCCGCTTTGGACCTCGGCGCGCCGCTGGCGCAAGGAAGGGCTGGTCTTCGCCACGCTGAGGAACTGGACCCTGATGCTGGGATACCTGCTGGGATTCCCGCCCGCGGCCCTGGCCGCGGCCTACCGGCCCGCTTCCACCCGCCTTCGAGGAAAACCGGCTTGAAAAAGGCCGCGCCGGTGCTTGGAATCGCAGTGGCCCTGATGCTGGGCTGGCCCCGCGCCTGCCCGGCCAGGGCGCGGGCCGACGGGGCCGGTTCGGTCACGGGCCGGGTCTTTCTGACGGGCGCGCCCCCGGGCCCGGGACCGGTGCTGGACCCTTTCCTCCTGTATGCCGCCCGGCCGGCCCCGCCGCCGGGCCCCCACCACCTGGTGGTGTACCTGCGCGACGTCCCCGGACGCCCCGTTCCGCCTTCCCGCCCCATGCTCCTGGACATGAAGGACAACCGCTTCGTGCCCGGCCTGCTTCCCATTCTGGCCGGCGGCCGGGTGCGCTTCCGCGACCTGGACCCGGTCTACCATCGTCCCTTCAGCTATTCCGAACTGCGGCGCTTCGACCTGGGCCGGATGGCCCCGGGCGGGTCCCGCGTCGTGGATTTCCCGCGCCTCCCCAGCTCCGGCATCGGGGTGGTCGAGATCTTCTGCGCCCTGCATCCCGAAATGAAGGCCTTCGTGCTCCTGATGCGCAATTCCCACTGGCAGGTCCTGGACGAAAGCCGGGCCGCCACGCCGGCCGGGGCGCCCTTCCGCCTGAAGGGCGTCCCGCCCGGCAGGTACACCCTGGGCGTCTGGGGTCCGGATTTCGCCCCGGTGTCCCGACCCCTGCGCGTGAAGGCCGGCGCGGCCTCGCGGGCCGATCTGAAGGCCTTTTGGGAAGAATGACCCTCTCAAGGTTGCGACCCATGTCCAAGACCGGATTCGCGGTGTGCGCGGGCCTGCTGGCGGCCGGGTTGTGCGCGGGCCTCTTCGCGGGGATCCGCCGGATCCAGCGGGGCCGGGAACTGGCCCGGGCGGGCCTGCGGCTGGACCGGGCGCGGCTGGCCTTCGACGCGCGCCTCGCCGCGGAGGGCGCGCGGCTGAAATCGGGCCTTGGCCTGGCCGGCCAGCTCCCGGCAGTCTCCGCGGCCCTGCGGGAGAAGGACATCCCGGCCCTGGTGGAGGGCCTCCAGGAGGTCCGCGAGGTCCTGGGATGCGCCTTTCTCGAGGCCCGCGGCCCGGACGGACGCCTGCTGGCGGCCTGGCCCGCGGGCGGCGGCGCTCCCGAAGGGGGCGGGGAGGACCTGGCCCCGGCCTTGCGCTCCTGGGATCCCGCCCTGGTGGAGGGGGTGGCGCGGCGGGGAAGGGGGCTGGCGCTGACCCTGGCCGGTCCGGTGGTGGATAAGGGAAGGCTCACG
>JAJYGY010000245.1 GCA_021790555.1 bacterium | reverse complement strand
CACGCTCCTGGCGCTTTCGGGGACGGAGATGTCCACCATCACGCCCTTCAATCCCAGCTTGTTGGGCAGGAACCAGGCGAAGAACCAGGCGTAGGCCGGGAAGAAGAGGATCTGAAAGATGGAATTGAAGGCCACCAGGCCGGCGCAGTACTCCCGGTCGCCGCAGGCCAGGTCGTTCCAGACGATGACCATGGCGATGCAGCGCGCCAGGCCGATGAGGATGAGCCCCAGCATGTATTCGGGGTGCCCGGAAAGGAAGGCCACGGCCAGGCCGAACATCAGGAACGGCCCCAGGACCCAGTTCTGGGCCAGGGAAAGGACCAGCACCTTCCAGTTCCTGAAGACCAGGCCCAGCTCCTCGTAGCGCACCTTGGCCAGGGGCGGGTACATCATCAGGATGAGGCCCAGGGCGATGGGGATGGAGGTGGTGCCCACGCTCAGGGCGGCCACGCCCCGGGCCAGGCCCGGGGCGAAGCGCCCCAGCAGCACGCCCAGCGCCATGGCCAGGAAGATCCACAGGGTAAGGTACCGGTCCAGGAATCCCAGTCTTCCCCTCACAGCGCCTCCGGAAGCGTCAGAACGTAGGCCTTGATCTCGTCGCGCACGCGGCGGTAGGCCTGAAGGGCCTCCTCCTCGGTCTTGGCCCGGAGCGCCAGGCGGGGCGGGTCGTCGAAGCCGTGGTGCACCTTGCGCGTGCCCCCTGGAAAGGCCGGGCAGCGCTCGTCGGCGTCGCCGCAGACCGTGACCACGGCGTCGAATTCCCCTCCCTTGACCGCGTCCAGGGTCTTGCTGGCGTGCCCGGAAATGTCCACGCCGGCCTCGGCCATCACGCGCACCGCGGTGGGGTTGAGCCCGTGGGCCTCCAGGCCGGCCGAGAAAGGCTCGATCCGGTCCCCTTTCAGGGCCCGGGCCCAGCCCTCGGCCATCTGGCTGCGGCAGGAATTTCCGGTGCAGAGGAACAGGATCTTCACTTTGGTCATGGTTTTATCCCCTTTTCACCCGCACGCCTAGCCCAGCCCGGCCAGCTCCTCGCGGAAGGCCTTCAGCACGCGCCCGTCCAGGCAGTAGCAGGCCGAGGGCCCCTGGATGCTGCCGTAGATCAGCCCGGCCGCCTTCAGCACCTTGAGGTGCTGCGACACGGTGGCCTGGGCCAGGCCCAGCTCCCTCACCAGGTCGCCGCAGGCGCAGCCCTTCAGGGCCAGCAGGCGCCGGACGATCCGCACCCGAGCCGGGTGGCCCAGGGCCTTGGCCAGGGCCGCCAGGCCCCGGTCGCCGGCCCTGACCTTCAGACCCCTGCCCTCGTTCCTGGGCGGGGGCGGGCAGCAGAGTGGGGGGGTGCGTTTCATGGCCACCTTGATAAGCCAAAGGCCCGGGCTTGTCTATCGTAAAATTACGATAAAAGAGGCGCACCATCCGGCCGGCGCGCGGCGCCGCCGCCTACAGCCGGGTCCGCCCCAGGCGCAGGGCGTTGGCGATGACCGACACCGAGGAGAAGCTCATGGCCAGGGCCGCCACCATGGGCGAGAGCAGCAGGCCGAAGAAAGGGTAGAGCACGCCGGCCGCCAGAGGCACGCCCAGCGAATTGTAGGCGAAGGCGAACAGCAGGTTCTGCCGGATGTTGGAAATGACGGCCCGGGACAGCCGGCGGGCCCGCAGGATGCCGCGCAGGTCGCCCTTGACCAGGGTCAGGCCGGCGCTTTCCATGGCCACGTCCGTGCCCGAACCCATGGCGATGCCCACCTGGGCCTGGGCCAGGGCCGGGGCGTCGTTGATGCCGTCGCCGGCCATGGCCACCACCCTGCCCTGGGACTGGAAGCGTTCCACCACCGAGGCCTTGTCCTGGGGCAGCACCCCGGCCACCACCTCGTCCAGGCCCAGCTCGCGGGCCACGGCCTCGGCCGTGGCCCGGCTGTCGCCGGTGAGCATCACCACGCGCACGCCCTCGGCGCGGATCTCGCGCAGGGCCTGGGCCGTGGTGGCCTTCACCGGGTCCTCCACCTGGGCCAGTCCCCTGGCGACGCCGTCCACCACGGCCGTCATCACGGTGCGCCCGCCCCGGCGCAGGGCCTCGGCGCGCCCGGCCAGGGCGCCCGGATCCACGCCCAGCTCCTTCAGCAGGCCCGCGTTTCCCAGGGCCACCGCGCGGCCGCCCACCCTGGCGCGCGCGCCCATCCCCGGCAGGGCCTCGAAGCCCTCCACCGGCGGGATCTCAAGGCCCTTTTCGCGGGCCGCCTCCACCAGGGCCCGGGCCAGGGGGTGCTCGCTTCCCTGCTCCAGGCCGGCCAGCAGGCCCAGCAGTTCGTCCGCGTCCATGCCCGGGGACTCCAGGGCCGTCAGGCGCGGCCGGCCCTCGGTGAGCGTGCCGGTCTTGTCCACCAGCAGCAGGTCCACCCGGGCCAGGGCCTCCAGGGCCTCGGCGTCGCGCACCAGCACCCCGTGACGGGCGCCCAGGCCGGTGCCCACCATCACGGACATGGGCGTGGCCAGGCCCAGGGCGCAGGGACAGGCGATGATGAGCACGGCCACGGCGTTGACCAGGGCGTGGGCCAGGCGCGGCTGCGGGCCGGCCAGGGACCAGGCGGCGAAGGCCAGCAGGGCCGCCAGCACCACGGCCGGCACGAACACGGCGGCGGCCCGGTCGGCCAGCCGCTGCATGGGCGCGCGGCTGCGCTGGGCCTGGGCCACCAGCCGCACGATGCGCGCCAGCATGGTGTCGGCGCCCACCTTTTCGGCCCGCATCACCAGGCCGCCCCGCCCGTTGAGGGTGCCGCCCGTGACCCGGGCGCCGGGGGCCTTTTCCACGGGTTCGCTTTCACCCGTGATCATGGATTCGTCCACCCAGCTCGATCCCTCGGTGACCACGCCGTCCACGGGCACCTTCTCGCCCGGACGGACGCGCAGCAGGTCGCCGACCAGGACGGATTCCAGGGGCGCGTCCTCCTCGCCGTCCCCGCGGACGCGCCGGGCCGTCCTGGGCGCCAGCCCCAGCAGGGCGCGGATGGCGTCGCCGGTGCGGGCGCGGGCCTTCAGCTCCATCACCTGGCCCATGGCCACCAGGGTGATGATGACGGCCGAGGCCTCGAAGTACAGGGGGACCGACCCGTCCGCGGCGCGGAACGAGGCCGGAAACAGCCCCGGCGCCAGCGCGGCGGCCAGGCTGTAGAGGTAGGCCGCCGAGGTGCCCAGGCCGATGAGCGTGAACATGTTGAGGTTGCCGGTTCGCAGCGAGCGCCAGCCCCGCCCGAAGAAGGGCAGCCCGGCCCACAGCACCACCGGGCTGGCCAGCAGGGCTTCCGCCAGGGCCTCCAGGCGGCCGGGCAGCAGGCGGCCCAGGCCGGCCATGGAAAGGGCCAGCAGGGGCAGGCTGAAGCCCAGGCCCACCCGGAAGCGCAGGGTCATGGACTTCAGTTCCCCCCCGTCCCCGGGCCCCTCCTCCAGCGAGATTTCCCTGGGCTCCAGGGCCATGCCGCACTTGGGGCAGGTGCCCGGCCCCACCTGCTCCACCTCCGGGTCCATGGGGCAGGTGTACACACGGCCGTCCTGGGCGGCGGTTTCGGCCGGCCGCGGGAAGGATTCCGGGTCCAGGGCCGCGGGGCGCAGGAAGGATTCAGGGTCCTTCGAGAATTTTTCGCGGCACTTGGGGCCGCAGAAATAATAGGTCCTGCCCTGG
>JAJYGY010000251.1 GCA_021790555.1 bacterium | reverse complement strand
CCCGGGGTGAACGGGGACGGCCTGCCGGGCCTGGCCCGGGCCGGGATCCAGGTGCTGGCCGACGCGCTTTCCAAAAAGGACCTGGCCCTGGACGCCGACCTGCTGTGGCCCCTGGGCCAGGCCCCCCAGGGGGGCCTGGGCGCCGAGTTTTCCCTGCGCGGCCTGGTCCAGGCCAGGCTTGGCTGGGCCCTGAACCAGGCCCTCGAAAGCGTCACCGCCGGTGCGGGTTTCAGCCCCACCTGGGGCGGCCTGACCCTCCATTTCGACTACGCCTACGTGCCCCTGGACGCCTTCGGAGCCGTCCAGCGCTACACCCTTTCCTGCCAGTTTTAGGCCAGGCACTAAGTGTTTGACATCGCCGGGGAGGGGACGTATATTTTAAGAAACAGGCAAAAAATCGAACGGCGTTTTGGAGGGTGGCATCATGAGAAAACAAGCCTGGTACCCTGCTTTGGGGGGCGCGGCCCTTGCCCTGGGCGCCTTCCTGCTGCTCCTGAGCGGCTGCAGCCAGATGGGCAACACCCTGGGCGCCAACGTGCGGCTTTCCACCAGCGACTACAAGGTGGTGGCCGTGCTGACCCCCACGAGCTACGACCCGCTCAACGCCCAGGGAAACCCGGCCGGGTATGGCAGCCACAACGGCGAACTCCAGAACCTGCAGATCCAGCTGGTCTACCTCAACCCCCCCTCCTACAACACCAACGGCCACGCCATCTATTACATCGGCCAACCCATGCAGTACGAGCTGAAGGTGACCAACATCGGCAACTGCGCCTTCAACTGCCTGGACTTTTCGGTGCAACACCAATACTACGACACGGGCTCCACCTGGGACAATTACGACCCCTCCAACCCGTCCGGGTACATGGTCAACTACAGCAAGGGCGAGCCCATGCCGGGGACCAGCACCAGCAACTGGAACAACGTGAACCTGCCCTCCCAGAGCATGGTGGTCCTCCAGGGCACCTATAATCCCCCCTACAGCACGGCGCCGGGCACGGACCAAACCGCGGTGCTCATCAAGCACTGCAACACCCCCGGGCAGAGCAGTGAGCACGACGCCCTGATGTATTACAACCCCGAGCAGGGGGTCTTCGACCCGCCCCCTTCCCACTGAAGCGCGTCCGGCCGGAGGCCCGCGCCCTGGTTCCCGGGCGCGGGCCTTTTTTGTAGGCCCGCCGGCGATGGAGAACCCCGCATGGTCATCAGCCCCGAAAGCCTGCTGGAATCGGTCAAAGGAAAGAGCATCCTGGCGATGAGGAACCGCATCTTCGAGATCAGCCGGGACCTTTCTCCCGAGCAGACCTTCAACCTTTCGCAGGTGCTCTACCAGTACCCGGACCTCCACGGCGCCATGATAGGAACCCTGCTGGCCGGGCACGTCTCCTACCTGGTTCCCGAGGCCATGGCCTTCCTGCGGGAGACGGTTTCCACCCACGAGAACCTGCACGTGCAGGACTGCCTGGCCAAGGCCCTGGACCACTACTGCCTCAACCAGGGCTTCGACCGGGCGCTTCCGGTGCTGGAGGCCTGGAGCCGCGACCCGCGCCCCTTCGCCCGGAGGGCCTCGGCCGAGGCGCCGCGCCCCTGGGCGCGCAAGGAATACTTCAAGAACCGGCCCGAAACGGCCATCCACTTCCTTTCGGCCCTGAAGGGCGACGAGAGCCATTATGTGCGCTTCTCGGTGGGGCACGCCCTGGCCGAGATCAGCCGTGATTTCCCGGACCTGGTGTCCAAGGAACTGCAGCGCTGGAACACGGCCCTGGCGCCGGTGAAGAGCACCTATGTCTTCGCCTCGCACAACCTGCACACCACCATGGGCAAGGTCTTTTCGGTCAAGGGCGGCCACGAGGCCGCCGCCAAAAGCTGACCGGCCCGTGTTGACTTTTTTCCAGGCCATTGCTATTTTAAGCCCATGCGACTCCCCCCTTACCTGAAGATCGGCCTGCCCTTCTGCGCCCTGACCCTGCTGGGGGCCCTTTCGGCCTCCAGCCTGCCCAAACCCCTGCTTCTGGTCCTGGGGCCGGCCCTGAGCCTGGGCCTGGCCTGGGTGCTGGCGTCCTGGTTGGAAGGCCCGCTGCAGGAGCTGCGCGCCCGGCTGAAGGACATGGCTGAGGGGCGCCGCGGGCTGGACCAGCCCCTGGTGGAGGGGCGCGAGCGCCTGGCCGCCGAGCCGCTGGCCCTGCACCTGGACGAGGTGCTGGGCCGGGCCAGGGGATTCGTGCAGTCGGTGCGGGGCAATTCGGACGCCATTTCGGATTCGGCCAACAACCTGGCCAACACCGCCCAGGAGGTCTCGCGCATGGCCAGCGAGGTCTCCAACACCATCCAGCAGGTGGCCAAGGGCACCGAGGAGCAGTCGGCCCGCACCAACGAGCTCAGCCAGATCATCTCCGAGGTGCGCGGGGGCTCCCAGGGAGTCTACCAGCGGGCCAACGAGACGGCCGAGGCCAGCAACGGGGCCCACAGCACCGCCAAGGGCATCCACGAGCTGGCCCAGAAGGCGGTGGGACAGATGGGGGAGCTTTCTGCCTCGATCGAGGACGCGGCCCGGGTGGTCTACAGCCTGGGGGACAAGTCGCAGCAGATCGGCAACGTGGTGGACATCATCCGCTCCATCGCCGACCAGACCAACCTGCTGGCCCTCAACGCGGCCATCGAGGCCGCCCGGGCCGGCGAGGCGGGCCGGGGCTTCGCCGTGGTGGCCGACGAGGTCCGCAAGCTGGCCGAAGGCTCGGCCGAGGCCAGCAACCAGATCGCCCAGATCATCCAGGAGATCCAGACGGAGACCAGCTCGGCCGTGGAGGCCGTGCGCAAGGGGAGCGAGGGCGTCCGCCAGAGCAGCGGGGTGATCGACAAGGTGGGGGAGGGGCTGGGGCAGATCATGCACGCGGTGGCGCGCACCCAGACCCTGGCCAGGGAGATTTCGGAAACCTCGCAGGACCAGGTCAAGCGGTCGGAGCGGGGGGTGAAGAGGCTGGAGGACATCAACGCCATCGCCGAGGAGACGGCGGCCAGCACGCAGGAGGTGGCCGCCAGCACCCAGCAGGCCACCGCCAGCATGCAGGAGCTGACGGCCACCACCACGGAGCTGGCCGGCATGGCGGCGGAAATGAAGGCCCGCATCGGGCAGTTCGCCGCGCGGGCTTAGGCGGCGGGGAGGGACCATGGACGAGTTTCAGAGCAGCCGCGACATCGAGGAGAAGGGCTTCCGCCACTGGGAGCGGTTCGAGCTGGAGGAGGCCCTGCGCATCTTCACGCTGGGCCGCGAGCGGTATCCCGAGGACCGCAAGATCGCCACGGGCCTGGCCTTCACCCGGCTGGACCTGGGCGACCTGCCCGAGGCGCGCCGGCTCTTCGAGGAACTGCTGGTCAAGGACCCCAAGGACGACGAGAGCTGGTGGGGCCTGGGCCGCATCCACCTGCTGCTGTCCAACTACGGGGAGGCCCGCCACTGCTTCGACCAGGCCCTGAGGGCCGCCCGGGCCGACGAGAGGGTGCTGCTGGACGTGGCCCGCGAATGGTACCTGCTGGGCTTCTACCAGGACGCCCAGGAATACTACAAGGCCGCCCTGCAGACCAGCCCGCGCGGCGCCGAGGCCCTGCTGGGCATGGGGGCCTGCAGGTTCTGGCAGGGACAGGACGGCGCCGCGGAGCTCTTCAAGAAGGC
>JAJYGY010000257.1 GCA_021790555.1 bacterium | reverse complement strand
CGGGGCGCCGGCCGGGCGGGGCTCCCAGCCCAGCAGGCGGCGGGCCTTGTCCGAACTGACCTCCTTCTTCTTCCCCAGTTGCGGCAGGACGCCGCGCAGGGCCGGCTCGCGCAGGGCGGCCAGGCGCGCCAGCCAGTCCGGCATCTGGAAGCGCGGCGCCCGGCGGGCCCTGGCCCCCAGGCGCGCGCGCAGCGTCCTGGCCACCTGCACCAGGGCCAGGCAGGGCCCCGACGAGGCCAGGAAGCGCTGGCCCGCGGCCTCGGGCCGTTCCATGGCCCTCAGGTGCAGGTCCACCACGTCGCGCACGTCCACCACGCTGAAGAAGATCCGTGGGCAGGCCGGCATGCCGCCGTTGAGCATGCGCTGGACGATGACCAGCGAGGCGGCCAGGTCCGGGCCCAGGGCCGGGCCGAAGATGGCCACCGGGTTGACCACGGAAAGCTGCAGGCCCTTCCCCTCCCCGGCCGCGAAATTCCAGGCCGCCCTCTCGGCCGCCAGCTTGGACTTCACGTAGGCGCCGGCGTCCGGCCCGGCGGGGTCGGTCCAGTCCTCCTCGGTGAAGGGCGCGGTCCTGGCCGGGTGGCCGTAGCCCACGGCCGCGAAGGAGGAGGTGAGCACCAGCCGGCGCGCCCCGGCGCGCAGGGCGGCCTTGAGCACCCGCAGGGCGCCCCCGCGGGCCGGCACGACCAGCTCGTCGTCGTCCTTGGGCGGCGCCACCGGGAAGGGCGAGGCCACGTGCAGCACAACCTCGCAGCCCCGCGCGGCCTCCTGCCAGCCCTCGTCGCGGTTCAGGTCGGCCGGCACCAGTTCCAGCCCGCCGGAATCCCGCAGGCCGCCGCGCCGCAGCATCGCCCGCACCTCCTCCCCCCGGCCCGGGTCGCGCAGGGTGCCGCGCACGGCATGGCCTTCCTTCAGAAGGCGGAGGATCAGGTGGGAGGCGACGAAGCCCGAGGCTCCGGTGACGAGGACGCGGCTCATGGTCATTTCACCTTGAAATCACGGGCCCCGTGCAGAACCGCAAGGACCTCTACTTTATTGGGACGGACATGGTACATAAGGCGGTAAGATTCCAGGATGAGTTCCCTAACCTGCTGCCGGCCAATTTCAGGCACGACCCTGCCCACCATGGGAAACTCCCCGACGTATTCCGAGCCGCGCGTGAGGCGGTCCACCGTCTGAAGTGCGTAGGAAGGGGAATTCTGGGCGAGGTAGGCATGGATGGCACGCAGATGGTTCGCCGCGTTGGCCGTCCATACGACTTTCATCGCGGCAGGCCGAACCTGGCCCGCACCTTTTCCACCGAAACGACCCGGCCGCGCCTGGCGTCCTCCAGCCCGGTTTCCACGGACTGCCGCACGTAGATTTCACGCATGAGGTCTTCCCACGTGGATTGGGAAGTCATCCTTTCCACCATTTTTTTAGCTTCCGTCTTGACCGCTCCCATGCCCGCCTCCAAGAAAATAGACGTCCCTATTGTTCCAGTCCGGCGCGGACCGGTCAAGGGGACAGGACCAAACCTCCTTTGCGTTCCGGGAATTCCCGCCTATACTGGACTCGCTCAGCCAAAGGGGAGCAATCTCCCTGTCCAACACCATGTGGAGGAAGCCATGAACGTGATCGTTTTCGGGGCCTCGGGCCAGACCGGCCGCATCGCCGTGGGGAAGCTGCTTGAATCCGGGCACACGGTCACCGCCTTCGTCCGCGACCCGGCCAAAATGGAACTGAAGTCCGGGAGCCTGAAGGTCTTCCAGGGAGACCTGCGCGACGCCGACGCCGTGGAGGCGGCCATGAAGGGATGCCAGGCCGTGTTCTGCGCCATCGCCCCCCGCTCGCTGCGCGAAGGCGGCCTGTTCCAGGCCTCCGCCAGGTCCCTGGTGCAGGCCATGGGCAAGCTGGACGTCCGGCGCATCGTCAACCTTTCGGCCTGGGGCGCCGGCGACAGCCGGGCCCAGGCGCCCTTCCTCTTCCGGGCCGTCCTGATCCCGCTGCTTTTGAAGAAGGTTTTCGAGGACAAGGAGAAGGGCGAGGAGATCCTGATGGCCAGCGACCTGGAATGGGTCAACGTGCGGCCGGGCCGCCTGCTCAACGAGCCGGCGCGGGGAGGGGTCAAGGCCTCGCTGTCGTCCCTGGGGCTGAAGCCCTCCATGACCCGCGAGGACCTGGCCAACTTCATGATCGAGCAGCTCAGCGCCGAGACCTGGGTGCGCCGCTCACCCCTGATAGGGTACTGAAGGGGCCTCAGGCCGCGTGGATGTCGCGGGCCTCTTCGGCCACGGGCAGGGTGAAGTGAAAGGTGCTTCCCTGCCCGGGCCGCGAGTCGGCCCAGATCCGGCCGCCGTGGTTCTCGATGATCTTGCGGCAGATGGCCAGGCCCATGCCCTCGCCGGGGTACTCCTCGCGGCCGTGCAGGCGCTCGAACATGGTGAAGATGCGGTCGTGGTGGGCCGGATCGAAGCCGATGCCGTTGTCGGAAACCGACACCACCCATTCCGGGCCGCGGCGCTCGGCTTCCACCCGTATTTCCGGGGCCAGTCCGGGGCGGCGGTATTTCAGGCTGTTGCCCAGCAGGTTGCGCAGCACGGCGCCCATCTGGGGGGCGTGGACGCGCACCCGGGGCAGGTCCCCCAGGCTGACCTTGGCCCCGCTTTCGCGGATCTCGGATTCCATCTCCTCCAGCATGTCCCGGGCGATCCCGTTGAGGTCGGCCGGTTCCTCCGCCTTCCCCCCTCCCTGCAGGCGCGAATATTCGATGAGCAGGTCCATCATGCCGTACATGCGCGTGGCGCTCTTGAGGATGAGGTCCTGGTACTGGCGGGCCTGGGGGTCGGCCTGGTCGGCGCGGGCCCCCAGCAGCTGGGCGAAGTTGGCGATCTTGCGCAGGGGCTCCTTCAGGTCGTGCGAGGCGATGTGGGCGAACTGTTCCAGGGCCTCCCTCTCCCGGCGGGCCTTCTCGCTGCGCTGGCGCCACTGCACCATGGAAAGGAAGGACTTCAGCCGGGCCTCCAGTTCCTTGGGGTGGAAGGGCTTGAACAGGTAGTCGTCGGCGCCGGCCTCCCAGCCCCGCAAAAGCGAGTCGCGGTTGGTCATGGCCGTCAGCAGCACCACCGGGGTGCCGGCGTGGGCCGGGTCGGCCTTCAGCTCGCGGGTGAGGCCGATGCCGTCCAGGCGCGGCATCATCACGTCGGCCAGCACCAGGTCCGGCCCCCAGCGCCGGGCCTCCCGCAGGGCCTCCATGCCGTCCACGGCCACGCGCACCCGGCAGAAGGACGAGAGCAGCCCGGAGATGAAGGCGCCCATGTCGGGGTTGTCCTCGGCCACCAGCACCTTGGGCAGGCTGGTGTCCGGGTTTTCCGGGGCCGGGCGGGCCGTCGCCAGGTCGGGCATGCGCGCGGCCAGGGTTGGCGCGGAGGTCTCCTCGGCGGCCTGCAGGCTGCGGGGGGCCTCCAGGGTGACGGTGAAGGTGCTGCCCTCCCCGGGCCGGCTTTCCACCGAGACCCCCCCGCCGAGGAACTGGGCGAACTCCTTCACCAGGGCCAGTCCCAGGCCGGTGCCCTCGAAGCGCCGGGTGGACGAGCTTTCCACCTGCGAGAACTTCTGGAAGAGCTTTTCCAGGTCCTTCGCGGCGATGCCGATGCCCGTGTCCTTCACCGCGAGGGTGAGCCGGTCGCCGGAC
>JAJYGY010000271.1 GCA_021790555.1 bacterium | reverse complement strand
AGCATCAGCCCCACCTTCAGCTCCTCCCCGACCTTCAGCGCCTCGCCCACCGTCACCCCCACCCCCAGCGTCACCGCGACCTTCAGCGCCTCGCCCAGCTTCAGCCGGACCCCCACGACGACCCCCACGGCCACCCTGAGCCCCACCTTCAGCTCCAGCCCCACCATCAGCCCGACCTTCAGCGCCTCGCCCACCTTCAGCTTCAGCCCCACGGCCTCGCCCAGCGCCACGGCCGCGCCGCCCTCGGGCTCGCTGCTGCTGCACCTGTACGGGAACGACCCCAACCCCTTCTCCGACCAGGGCACCTACATCGCCTACTACGTGTCCGTGGCCTGCGAGGTGGAGATCACCGCGTACACCGTGTCCGGCGAGCCGGTGCGCACCCTGGCCCCCTTTCCCGCCCACGCCGGCGACAACGAGGAGTTCTGGGACGGCCGCAACCAGTACGGCGCCCGCGTGGCCAGCGGCATCTTCATCTACCGCGTCCACGCCATCGCCCTGGACGGCGAGGAGAGGCAGGACTTCTCCAAGTGCGCGGTGCTGAGGTAGGTGCCCGGCCCGGACAAAAAAAAAGGCCGCCCGCTCGCGCGGGCGGCCTTTTGGCGTTTCAGCCCGGCTGGCCTACTTCACGTCCTTGTCCAGCGAGACCTTGTCCACGGTCAGGGCCTTGGCGCCGCCGCGGTCCAGGACCGTGCCGGTGACGGTGACGATGTCGGCCCCGTCCTTGCGCACCTGCATGTAGGGGTCGTTGTCGAACTTCTTGCCGCGGTGGTCCGGCACCAAAAAGTAGACCTTGCCGTCCGAGGTTTTCAGCCCCACCGGGGAGCCGTCCTTCAGGCAGGTGCGGGCGCAGCTGGCGTGCTCCGCCCCCGAGGCCCCCATGCCCATGTAGCAGGCCATGTCCAGCACCTCGCCCTTCAGGGTCACGGTCTTGTTCATCATCTTTTCGCCCTTCATCTTCATCTTGGCCAGGCCCAGGGTGGAAAGGGCCAGGCTGGAGGCGAGGACGCCGGCGAGCGCGAGTTTGTTCATCATTTCTTCCTCCTTTGGGTGGATGGAAACTTTCCGGCCCTCGCGGACCTCTCCAACACTAACGCGGAACCCGTCCCCGGGGTTCGCGCGGCGGGAACTTTTTTCGGGCCTCCCGGGGCCCTGTCCGGAAAGGCGCCACCCTTCCCGGAAAAGCCCGTTCACAGCCCGGGCCGGGTCATCTCCGCGGGCCTGATCCATTCGTCGAACTGCTTTTCGGTCAGCAGGCCGGTCTTCAGGGCCGCCTGCTTCAGGGTGAGGCCCTCGGCGTGGGCCAGCTTGGCGATCTTGGCCGCGTTGTCGTAGCCGATGTGCGGGTTCAGGGCCGTCACCAGCATGAGGCTCCTGCCCATCAGGTCCGCGATGCGTTCCCGGTCGGGCTGGATGCCCGCGGCGCAGTGCTCGCGGAAGCCCTGGCAGGCCGCGGCCAGCAGCTTGGAGGAGTTGAGGAAGTTGTGGATGATGAGGGGCTTGAAGACGTTGAGCTCGAAGTTGCCCGAGGCCCCGCCGAAGTTCACGGCCACGTCGTTGCCGATCACCTGGGCGCAGACCATGGTCATGGCCTCGCTCTGGGTGGGGTTGACCTTGCCCGGCATGATGGAGGAACCCGGCTCGTTCTCGGGGATGCGGATCTCGGCCAGGCCGGCGCGGGGCCCCGAGGCCAGCCAGCGCACGTCGTTGGCGACCTTCATCAGCGAGCAGGCCAGGGTCTTGAGGGCCCCGTGGGCGAAGACCAGGGCGTCGTGCCCGGCCAGGGCCTCGAACTTGTTGGGGGCCGGCTGGAAGGGCACCTGGGTCAGCTCGGCGATGCGCGCCGAGGCCCGGGCGGCGAAGTCGGGGTGGGTGTTCAGCCCCGTGCCCACGGCCGTGCCGCCGATGGCCAGCTCCATCAGGCCCGGCAGGGCCAGGCTCAGGCGGCGCTGGCCGTTTTGCAGCATCTGGCACCAGCCCGAGATCTCCTGCCCCAGGGTCAGGGGCACCGCGTCCATCAGGTGGGTTCGGCCGATCTTGACGACGTCCTTGAACTCCTCCGACTTCCTCTCCAAAACCTCCCGCAGGGCGTCCAGGGCCGGCATCAGCTGGTGCACCACCACCTCGGCCGCGGCGATGTGCATGGCCGTTGGGAAGGTGTCGTTGGAGCTCTGGCTTAAGTTGACGTCGTCGTTGGGGTGCACGGGCTTCTTGCTTCCCATCACGCCGCCGGCCAGCTGGATGGCGCGGTTGGAGATGACCTCGTTGGCGTTCATGTTGCTCTGCGTGCCCGAGCCGGTCTGCCACACCACCAGGGGGAAATGGGCGTCGAGCTTGCCCTCGATGACCTCCTCGGCGGCCTTCACGATCCAGGACTCCTTGTCCCCGGGAAGCAGCCCGAGTTCGGCGTTGGCCTGGGCCGCCGCCTTCTTCAGCACGCCCAGGGCCCGCACCATCTCGCGGGGCAGGGTGTCGCGCCCGGCCCCGGCCTTGAAGTGCTCCAGCGAGCGCTGGGTCTGGGCGCCCCAGTAGCGGTCGGCCGGGACGGAAATCTCGCCCATGCTGTCCTTTTCGACGCGGGCGTCCATGTCAGGCCTCCCCTTCTTTTTTCTCTTCGGGCACGGATTCGGCCATGATGTTGGCCCCGGCGTCGACGTAGTGCACCTCGCCGGTCACCGCGCTGGAAAGGTGGCTGGCCAGGTAGAGCCCGGCGTTGCCCACCTCCTCCTGCAAAATGGTGCGGCGCAGGGGGTTGTTGGCGGCGGCCATCTTCAGCTTGTCCTTGAATCCGCTGATGCCGCTGGCGGCCAGGGTCTTGATGGGGCCGGCCGAGATGGCGTTGACGCGGATGCCCTTGGGCCCCAGGTCCGAGGCCAGGTAGCGCACCGAGGCCTCCAGGGCGGCCTTGGCCACGCCCATGACGTTGTAGTGCGGGCTGACCTTCTCCGACCCGTAGTAGGTCAGGGCGAAGATGGAGGCGCCCGGATTCAGCAGGGGCACCGCAGGCCGGGTGATGGCCACCAGCGAATAGGCGCTGACGTCCATGGCCAGGTGGAAGCCGTCGCGCGAGGTGGACACGTAGTCGCCCGCCAGGTCCTCCTTCTTGGCGAAGGCGATGGCGTGCACCAGCACGTCGAACTTGCCCCAGGCCTTGGCCACCTCGGAATACACGGCGTCGATCTGGGCGTCCGCGGCCACGTCGCAGGGAAGGATCAGCTTGCTCCCCACGCTCTCGGCCAGGGGCCGCACGCGCTTCTCCAGGGCCTCGCCCAGGAAGGTGAAGCCCAGCTCGCAGCCCTCGCGGTGCAGGGCCTGGGCGATGCCCCAGGCGATGGACCGCTCGTTGGCCACGCCGAAAATCAGGGCCTTTTTGCCGGAAAGAAGTGCCACGCTTGCCTCCTTGTTCGAAAAGGTTGACCGGAATCAACTCCCCTGGATCAATCCGGGTTGAAAACGGATCTATTCAAGGAAAACCGCAGGTTTTCATTTGGGGAAAAAGATAGCTTCTTTCGCGGGGTTTGTCCACAGCAGAGGGAGGGACCGGCGGCCCGGGAGCGGACCCGGCCGGGTACCCGGCAAGCTGGTTTCATGGTGCTTTCAATATTATATGTCTGGATTGCCACAAAATTAGCTCCAGCATATGCCCAGGCTCCGGCCTTTCAGTGCCCTGCCCCGCCTTTCCAG
>JAJYGY010000073.1 GCA_021790555.1 bacterium | reverse complement strand
CTGGGCGGATTCCACCACGCTCAGGCCGCCAAAGCGGGTGGCTTCTGCTTCCTGAACGACGTCGTCCTGGCCTGTCGGAAACTGGCCGGGGCCGGCCGGCGCGTCGCCTGCGTGGACGTGGACGCCAGGAAGATCGCCGGCCTGAAGAAGGGGCAGCTGCCCATCTTCGAGCCCGGCCTGGAGGAGATGGTGCGGCGCAACCAGAAGGAGAAGCGCCTCTCCTTCACCACCCGCCTGGCCGAGGGCATGGCCGGGGCCGAGGTGGTCATCATCGCCGTGGGCACCCCCGCCGCCGCCAACGGCGAGGCCGACCTGCGCTTCGTGCGCGAGGCCGCCCGGGGCATCGGCAAGGCCCTCAAGGGGCCGGTCATCGTGATGGACAAGAGCACCGTGCCGGTGGGCATGGGCGACATCGTGGGAAGCCTCATCGCCGAGGAGCTGGAGAAGCGCCGGGTCTCGCACGCCGTGGACGTGGTGTCCTGCCCGGAGTTCCTGCGCGAGGGGTCGGCCCTCTACGACTTCATGAACCCCGACCGGGTGGTCATCGGGGGGCATTCACGCAAGGCGGCCGAGAGGGTGGCCGAGCTCTTCGCGCCCCTGAAGCCCAAGATGCTGATCACCGACCTGCGCTCGGCCGAGATGATCAAGTACGCCTCCAACGCCTTCCTGGCCACCAAGATCAGCTTCATCAATGAGATCGCCAACCTGTGCGAACGGGTCAAGGCCGACGTGCTGAAGGTGGCCGAGGGCATGGGCACGGACAAGCGCATCGGCCCGGCCTTCCTCAACGCCGGGGCTGGCTACGGGGGTTCCTGCTTCCCCAAGGACGTCATGGCCCTGGTGCGCATCGCCGAGAAGGAGAATTACGAGTTCAAGATCCTCAAGAGCGTGGTGCAGGTCAACGAGTTCCAGAAGCGCGGGGTGCTGCAGAAGGTCAACCAGGTGGCCGGCCCGCTGGAAGGGCGCCTGGTGGGCCTGCTGGGCCTGGCCTTCAAGCCCAACACCGACGACATGCGCGAGGCCGTCAGCCTGGACCTGGTCTCGGGCCTGATGGACAAGGGCGCCCGGGTGCAGGCCTACGACCCGGCCTCCCACCACGAGGCGCGCCGCCGCATGCCCCGCCTGAAGCTCTGCGCCGGCCCCTACGAGGCGGCCCGGGGCGCCGACTGCCTGGTGCTTCTGACGGAATGGAACGAGTTCAAGGAGCTGGACCTGAAGAAGATCAAGAAGGAGATGAGGACGCCGGTGCTGGTGGACGCGCGCAACCTCTACGACCCCCAGAAGGCCCGGGACCTGGGCTTCACCTACGCCGGCATCGGGAGGAGCTGATGAAGGGAATCGTCCTGGCCGGAGGCCTGGGGACGCGCCTGTCCCCGCTGACCCGGATCACCAACAAGCACCTGCTGCCCGTCTTCGACAAGCCCATGATCTACTACCCCCTGCAGATGCTGGTCAACGCCGGCATCAAGGACATCATGGTGGTGACGGGGGGGAACAATTCGGGCGACTTCCTGCGCCTGCTGCAGAACGGCCGCGAGTTCGGGCTCAACGAGCTGCACTACGGCTACCAGCAGGGCGAGGGCGGCATCGCCGACGCCCTGCGCCTGGCCAAGAATTTCGCCAAGAACGACAAGATCTGCGTGGTGCTGGGGGACAACATCATCGAAAAGAACATCCTGGGGCCGGCCAGGGCCTTCCAGCGCCAGAAGAAGGGGGCCAAGATCATGCTGAAGGCCGTGCCCGAGCCGCGCCACTACGGCGTGCCCGAGCTGCGCGGCGACCGGGTCGTGGGCATCGAGGAGAAGCCCCGGCGCCCCAAGACCAGCTTCGCCGTCGTGGGCATCTACTTCTACGACGCCCGGGTCTTCGACGTCATCGAGACCATCAAGCCCAGCCGGCGCGGCGAGCTGGAGATCACCGACGTCAACAACGCCTACATCCGCAGGGGCCAGATGAGCTACGACATCCTGGACGGGTGGTGGGCCGACGCGGGCTCCTCCATCCAGGGCCTTTTCGAGGCCAACCAATTCGTGGCCCAGTACGGGGCGAACCATGCCTGACAAGTATCCGGTGAAGCGCGGGGTCATCCACGACGCGGCCACCTGGCGGCCGGCCCTTTTCGAGGACGACCGGGGCCAGCTGGTGGAGACCTGGAGGGCCGACGACGAGGTCCTGGCGAAGGCGGGGTTCCGCCCGGCCATGAGCTACGTGAGCTGGACCCTGCCCGGCTTCACGCGCGGTTTCCACGTGCACCCCGGGCCGGAGGGCAGCTACCGCTTTGCCCCCGGCGAGCCCCGGGGAAAGCTGTTCGAGCAGGTGGCCGGCCAGCGCGACTGCTTCCTGTTCCTGGACGGCACCTACCGGCTGGCCCTGTTCGACGCCCGCGTCTCCTCGCCCAGCTTCGGCGTGCTGCAGCAGTTCTTCGCCGGGGAGCACAACCGCCTGGCCGTGGTGGTGCCGTCGGGCGTGTGGCACGCCTACAAGAACGTGGGGGAGAAGCGGGCCTTCGTGCTGAACTTCCCCGACGCCCTCTACCGCGGCGAGGGCAGGCGCGCCGGGGTGGACGAGCTGAGGGAGGGGAACGTGCTGCCCTTCTTCGACTTCGCCTGGGAAATCGTGGCCGACTGACGGGGCAGGACCCGCCCGCCCCCGCTCCTGGAAAACCCTTGAAACCCTTCCGATCCATCCTCATCACCGGCGGCGCCGGATTCATCGGCTCGCACTTCACCCGCCTGGCCGTCCGCTCGCACCCCGGCGCCCGCGTCACCGTGCTGGACAAGCTCACCTACGCGGGAAACCGGGCCAACCTGGCCGGCCTGGGCGGGGCCATCCGCTTCGTCCGGGGCGACATCTGCGACGCGGCCCTGGTGGCGCGGCTCTTCAAGGGGCTGGACGCGGTGGTGCATTTCGCCGCCGAGACCCACGTGGACCGCTCCCTGGGCCGCAGCGCCGATTTCCTGCGCACCAACGTGCTGGGCACCCACACCCTGCTGGAGGCGGCGCGGCGCGCGCCCGGGCTGCGCTTCGTGCACGTCTCCACCGACGAGGTCTACGGGTCGCGCGCCCGGGGGGCCTTCAGGGAGGGCGACCCCCTGAATCCCTCCTCGCCCTATTCCGCCTCCAAGGCCTCCTCGGACCTTTTGGCGCTCTCCTACGTCACCACCTGGGGGCTGAACCTGAGCGTGACCCGCTGCACCAACAACTACGGGCCCAACCAGCACCCCGAGAAGCTCATCCCCCTGTTCGTCACCAACCTGGAGGAGGGCAAGCAGGTGCCGGTCTATGGCAGCGGCAGGAACCGCCGCGACTGGATCTTCGTGGAGGACCACTGCCGGGCCGTGGACCTGGTGCTGCGCCGGGGCGGGGCCGGCGAGGTCTACAACGTCGCCGGGGGCCAGGAGAAGGACAACCTGGCCGTCACCCGGGCCATCCTCAAGGCCATGGGGCTGGGCCGGGACCGCATCCGCTTCGTGGAGGACCGGCCCGGCCACGACTGGCGCTACGCGATTTCCGACGCCAAGGTGAGGGCCCTGGGCTTCAAGCCCCGCGAGAGCTTCGCCAGCGGCCTGGCCAGGACGGTGGCCTGGTACCGGGCCAACGCCGCCTGGTGGCGGCCCGTCAAGGCGGGCGATTTCCAGAGCTACTACAGGAAACAGTACCGCCAACGCTGACTTTCCCTGGACGG
>JAJYGY010000091.1 GCA_021790555.1 bacterium | reverse complement strand
ATTCCCGGTAGCGCGACCCCAGCCCGAAGCTGAAGGTGCCGGGCAGGGCGTCGCCCTGGAAATAACCCACCCTGGCCGCCAGCAGCCTGCCGAAGAACCAGTGCTCCGCGCCCAGGTGGAATCCCTGGCTGGCTCGGCTGGGCACCGAGGAATCGCCCACGGATTCAAGGTCCGTGGTCAGCACCGTCGCGCCGTCCAGGTGGTAGGCCAGGCCCGAGAGGATCATCTGGGGGGCGGACTGCTGCAGCCCGTTGGAATAGGAAAGCGTGCTCTCCAGGTCCAGCACGCTCAACCCCAGGCTGAGGGAGTCGTTCAAGAAGGGAAAATGATAGAGGAAGCCGATGTCCAGTCCGGCGCCGGTCCCCTGGCCGCCGCCGCCTTCCATTCCGGTCTCAAGGTACTTGAGGGAGGCGCCGAAGAGAAGCCGGTGGTCGTTGGAAAAGGGGACGGCCAGGGAGACCTGGGTGGTCTGCTCGGTGTAGTGGAGGGAGGCGGTGGAGGCCAGGTTCCGGTAACTGAAGCCGTAGGCCAGGCCCAGGCCGGACAGGAAGCCTCGGTGGGCGAAAATGTCGTCGATTTCACGGTCCCCCAGAAGGGAGCCGTACTGCCCGGACACCTCGAAGGAGCGGTCCGGATTGAGGAGGCCGGCTGGGTTGTACCACAGGGCGCTGTCGTCGTCGGCCAGGCCCACGAAGGCGCCGCCCATGCCGGTTGCCCTGGCCCCCATCCCGGCCAGGCCGCCCTTGTCGAAGGCGGCCGGAACCGGGCGGGAAAGGGCGAGGCAGAGGGGAAGGAGGCCCAGCGCCAGGCGAAGTCGCTTTTTTGGAATCACCGGCATCCTCATCGCCCCCGGGAAAAACCGGTTCCGGCCCGCCCTAGGCCCCCATCATTTTCCGGATCCCCCTCAGCGCCTGGCGGGTCCTTTCCTCGTTCTCGATCAGGGCGAAGCGGACGAAGCCCTCCCCGCCGTCCCCGAAGCTGATCCCGGGCGACACCGCGGCCTTGGCCTCGGCCAGCATCTTCATGGCGAAATCCATGGAATTCATCTGCTTGAACTTCTCGGGAATCGGCGCCCAGACGAACATGGTGGCCTTGGGCTTCTCCACCTGCCAGCCCATCTTGTTGAGCCCGTCCACCAGGACGTCCCGCCGGCTCTGGTAGGTCTGGACGATCTCCTTGACGCAGTCCTGCGGCCCGTTGAGCGCCGCGATGGAGGCGATCTGGATGGGCTGGAACATGCCGTAGTCGTAGTAGCCCTTGATCTTCGCCAGCGCCGCCACGATGCGCGGATTGCCCACCATGAACCCGACCCTCCAGCCGGGCATGTTGTAGGTCTTGGAGAGGGTGTAGAACTCCACGCCCACGTCCTTGGCCCCCGGCACCTGGAGGAAGCTGGGGGCCTGGTAGTCGTCCATCACCAGCTCGGCGTAGGCGAAGTCGTGGATGACGATCAGGCCGTTCTCCTTGGCGAAGGCCACCACCTTCTCGAAGAAGCTCCTGTCCGCCACCGCCGTGGTGGGGTTGTGGGGGTAGCACAGCAGCAGGGCCTTGGGCTTGGGATAGGAATTGGCCACGGCCTTCACCAGCGCCGGGAAGAGGTCCTCCCCCAGGCGGATGGGCACGCTGACCACGTTGCCCTCGCACAGGATGATGGAATAGGTGTGGATGGGGTACGAGGGGGTCGGCACGATGACCACGTCGCCGGGGTTGAGGATGGCCGGAGCCAGGTGGGAGAGCCCCTCCTTGGCCCCGATGGTGACGATGGCCTCGGTGTCCGGGTCCAGTTCCACCCCGAAGCGGCGCTTGTACCAGTCGCACACGGCCAGGCGCAGCTTGTAGAGGCCCTTGGAGACGGAATAGCGGTGGTTGCGCGGGTTCTGGGTCGCCTCCACCAGCTTGTCGACAATGTGCTTGGGGGTGGCGCCGTCGGGGTTGCCCATCCCGAAGTCGATGATGTCCTCGCCGCGTTTGCGGGCCGCCTCGATGGAGCTTTTCACGCGGCTGAAGATGTAGGGCGGGATGCGCTTCAATTTGTTGGATTCGACGTCCTCAAACATGGCTTGGTTCCCCTTCAAAATTGGGTCATTTTCCTGAGTTCCGAATGGCGTTTGCGGATGTCGGCGGGCCGGAGCCGGCCCACCTTGTCCACGGAAAATTCCTCGACGTTGAACGAGGCCATCACCGTGCCGTAGGCCATGGCCTGGCGCAGGGCCGCCGCGTCCACCCGGCCGGAGCGGGCCAGGCTGCCGATGAACCCCCCGGCGAAGCTGTCCCCCGCCCCGGTGGGATCCTTGACCTCGCCCACGGGATAGGCCGGAACCTGGAAGACCCCCGAGGCGGTGAACAAGGAGGCGCCGTGCTCCCCCCGCTTCAGCACCAGCACCTTGGGTCCCAGCTTCAGGGCGGCCCGGGCGGCCCGGGTCAGCACCGCCTCCCCGGTGAGCTGCCTCAGTTCCTGGTCGTTGAGGATCAACGCGTCCACCCGGCGGACGACCTTCAGCAGGGCCGCCTTCTTGCTGGCGATCCAGTAGTTCATGGTGTCCAGCAGGGTGAAGCGCGGCCGGGCCTGGTCCAGCACCTTCGACTGCACCGAAGGGTCGATGTTGGCCAGGAACAGGAAGGGCGCCCGGGCCACGGAAGCGGGCACCCGGGGGTCGAAGCTGGCGAAGACGCCCAGCTCGGTGGCCAGGGTCTCCGCCACGCCCATGTCGCCCTGGTAGCGGCCCTTCCAGTGGAAGGTCTTGCCGGGAACCCGGGCCACCCCCTCCAGGTCCGCGCCCTTCTGGCGCAGGAAGCCCAGGTGCCGGTCCTTGAAGTCCTCGCCCACCACCCCCACCAGGCCCACCGGACGGGTGAAAAAGGCGGCGGCCAGCATGGCGTGCGTGGCCGAGCCGCCCAGGGCCCGCTCCACCCTGCCGCGCGGCGTGGAATAGGTGTCGTACGCCAGGGAACCCACGATGCCCAGTTTCATCCTTGCTCCTCCCCGAGGAACGGGCCCCGCCGCCCTGTTCCGATAAAAAAAGCGCCCCGAAGGGCGCTGGCGGGTCTTTCGAAATCCTTCATTGCGCCGGTCCGTCAAATCGGTAGATGATCTCGCCCGGCTTGGCCAGCATCAGCTGCTCCCGGGCGATTTTTTCATAGTATTCGGGATGGGTCCGGAGGTATTCGCAACGCTGCTTCATCGCCAGGTTCTGCCGGCCCAGGTCCTGGATTTCGGACTGAAGCCGCCACTTCTGGCGCTGGAGCGAGACCAGGGCGAAAAATCCGTGGGAACCCCCGAAGACCATCCAGGCCAGCCCGAGAGCTGCCGCCAGCAGCAGGAACCGCTTGGCCGGGCTTCCCGACCGCAGGACCGCGACCTTCCGGCCGCACCATTCCCCCAGGGCATTGAGCCGCATGCCGGCACCTCGCTTCAAAGTTCAGGGTTTCCAGGGGCTCAAAAGCTGCTTCAATGTCGGCATCACCGGCTCCGGAACGCTGGTCCCCCCGCTGGCGGCCTGCATCTCGCGCCAGAGCGCCGCCAGGAAAGCCGCCGCCAGGGCCGGACTCAGGGCAGGCGCCAGAAACATGGGGAGCAGGACCGGGAACAGCACCCACATCCAGGCGCCCAGGGCCAGGCCCGACAGCCTGGCCGCGGCGACGACTCCCATGCCCGCCATCCCGCTGACCAGGAGGAAGACAGGGATGGCAGC
>JAJYGY010000033.1 GCA_021790555.1 bacterium | reverse complement strand
GGGGCACGGCCCCGCTCACGGAGCGGGGCGAAGTCGCCGGGCCCGGAGGGCCCAAGCCGGCGACCAATCACGGGAAATGCCGGCTTGGATCCGGGGGGCACGGCCCCGCTCACGGAGCGGGGCGAAGTCGCCGGGCCCGGAGGGCCCAAGCCGGCGACTTCGGAGGGAGCCATGAAAATTGGAATCATCGGGTCCGGGGTGGTGGGACAGACCCTGGGAAAGAAGCTGGCGGAACTCGGCCATGACGTGGTCCTGGGCACCCGCGACCCCGGCAAGCTGGATGAAAAGAAGAACATGGCCGGCAGCCTCAGGGAGTGGCTGGCCCAGGTGAAGGACAAGGCCCGCGTGGCCACCTTCGCCGAGGCGGCATCGCACGGCGAGCTGCTCGTCAACGCCACCCACGGCCAGGTCTCCCTGGCGGCCCTGGAGATGGCCGGGGCGGCCAAGGCGGGCTCAAAGACCCTGATCGACGCCGCCAACGAGCTGGACTTCAGCCGGGGCATGCCGCCGGCCGTGCTGGCCTCGCAGGAGCGCTGCCTGGCCGAGAAGATCCAGGCCGCCTTCCCCAACCTGAAGGTGGTGAAGACGCTCAACACCATCGCGGCCACCGTGATGGTGGACCCGAAGGCCCTCCAGGGAGGGGACCACACCCTTTTCATGGCCGGCGACGACCAGGCGGCCAAGGCCCAGGTGGCCGGCCTGCTGAAGGCCTTCGGCTGGACCGACATCCTGGACCTTGGCAACATCGCGCAGGCCCGCGGCATGGAGATGTACCTGGCCCTGTGGGTGCGGCTGTACGGCAGCCTGCAGAACGGCTTCATCAACGTCAAGGTGGTGCGGTAGGCCGGCGCCATCGCGCTTTCGGTGCGGAACCGCGAAACGCCCACCCGCCCGGACTTGGAAAAGGTGTACCTGGCGTGCTTTGAGGATGCCGTGAGGCGGGCTACGAGGAGGCGGCTAAAACCGCCGAAAAATGATTGTGAAATTGCCTGAATAATGCATAATAATGCATATAAATTTATGCTTCCTTTGGGGGTGTTCCGATGCGCACGACGATGGACTTGGATGACGGCCTGGTCAGGCAGGCCTCCCGTTACACGGGGATCAACAGGAAGACCGCACTCGTGGAAGAGGGTTTACGCGCCCTGATCCGGCGCGAGGCCGGCCGGCGCCTGATCGCCCTGGGCGGCAGCGATCCCAAGGCCGAGGCGGCTCCCCGCCGCCGGGGATCCGCGCCGCGATGATGCTGGTGGACACTTCGGTCTGGATCGACCACCTCCGGCGGCCCCAATCCGACCTTTCGGCGCTGCTGGACCAAGGCCAGGTGCTGGTCCATCCTTTTGTCCTGGGAGAACTCAGCCTGGGATTCCTGAAGGACCGGCACTCCTTTCTTGAAACCCTTTCCAGGCTGGAAACCGCCCCCAAGGCCGAAGACGAGGAAGTTTTGGATTTGGTGGAACGCTTCGATCTTCCGCGACGCGGCTTGGGCTGGGTGGACGTCCACCTGCTTGCCTCGGCCCTGCTCGCCAGAGCCGGCCTGCTCACCCGGGACCAGGCCCTTAAAAGCGCCTGGATCAAGGTTTCGTCCGCGCGCCGCCGATAGGCCTCCCTTTCAATCCATTCCTCATTCCTTCCCGTAATATTTCGCGGAACAGCTTTTTCCTTTCACGGAGCCGTCATGAGAAAAATCACCATCGACGTCTATTCCGACGTGGTCTGCCCCTGGTGCTTTCTGGGCAAGCACCAGCTTGAAAAGGCCCTGGATGGCCTGAAGGGCGAGCTGGAGGCGGAGCTGCGCTGGCTTCCCTTCGAGCTTCGGCCCGACACTCCCAGCCAGGGCCGCGACCACAAGGCCGAACTGGAGCGCAAGATGGGCGGGGCGGAAAACCTGAAGGCCGCGCACGACCGGCTGAAAAGCCTGGGAAAGGATCTGGGGATCTCCTACGACTTCGACGCCATCCAAAAGACGCCCAACACCTTCGACGCGCACCGCCTGGTGTGGTGGGCCGAAAGGCAGGGCCAGGGGGAAAAGGTGGAAAGGCTGGTGGAGGCCCTGTTCAAGGCCCATTTTAGCGAAGGCAGGTTCTTGGGGGACCGCGGCCTGCTGGCCGGAATCGCCGGCCAGTGCGGCCTGGATGAAGGCGAGGCCCTGCGCTTCCTGGAGAGCCGGGAGGGCGTGGAAGAGGTGAGGCACGCGGAGGAAGAGGGCGTCGGGCTCGGGGTGGAGGGCGTGCCCTTCGTGGTGCTTGAAGGCCGCTACGCGGTCAGCGGCGCCCAGGGCGCACCGGCCTTCGAGCAGGCCATCCGCGAGGTCTCCCGCCTCAGCCCTTCAGCCGGAAAGGCCTGATCTGGGCGTGGCGGAAGCAGCCGGCCAGGTGGTCGTTGACCATGCCGGTGGCCTGCATGTGGGCGTAGAGGATGGTGGAACCCACGAAGTTGAAGCCCCGCTTCTTCATGTCCCTGCTCCAGGCGTCGGATTCCGGGCTGGTGGCCCGCATGCCGTCCATGCCGGCCACCCGGTGGTCGAGGGACCGGTTCCCCACGAATCCCCAGGCGTAGGCCGCGAAGGAGCCGAACTCACGCTGCACCTCCAGGAAGGCCCGGGCGTTGCCCACCGCGGCCTTGATCTTGAGGCGGTTGCGCACGATGCCCGGATTCTTCAGTAGCTCCGCCTGCCTCCTGGCGTCGAAGCGCGCCACCTTGGCCGGGTCGAAACCCGCGAAGGCCTTCCGGTAGTTCTCCCTCTTGCGCAGGATGGTGATCCAGCTCAAGCCCGCCTGCGCGCCCTCCAGGATCAGGAACTCGAACAGTTTCCTCTCCTCCGTCACGGGCACGCCCCATTCCTCGTCGTGGTACTTCACGTAGAGCGGGTCGTCCCCGGCCCAGCCGCAGCGTTTTTTTCCGTCCGCCCCCTTCACCGCCAGCCGCGGCCAGGAGGGGGGAGCCGCCTTTTTTTCCGCCATGGATTCTCCTCGATGCGGGGTGCCGGCCTATTTCCAGGGGTTGAAAAGCCTCAGGCCCGGAAACGGGAAATCCTGGATATTGCGGGTCGCCAGTGTCAGGTTCCTGCTGAGGGCCGTGGCGGCCAGCAACGCGTCCACGGTGGGGAGGGTCCTTCCGGCGGCGGCCTCCAGGATCCCCCAGGTCTCGGCCACCTCGAAATCCACGGGAAGGATCCTGTCCTCGAACCGCGCGGGCAGGTCCTTTTCAAGAAAGCGCACCAGCCCCGACTTGCGTGGCCCGGTTTCCATCCTTTCAACGCCCTTGCGGATTTCCCCGACGGTCAGCACGCTCAAAAAGAGCGTGTCGGGGTCGGCCTCCCTCAGCCAGGCCTCCACCCTCGGCTCAGGCCGCCGCTTGAAAAGCTCGGAAAGCACGTTGGTGTCCAGGAGGTGGTTCAAAGCTCCACCCGGCGTGACGCGGTGCGGTTCCTTTCAAGGCCAAGGTCCAGGCCGTGGAAGGGCGAATTTTTCAGGAAATCCGCCAGGTTGGATCCGCCCTTCTTCAGGCGCCTGTAGTCGCGCATGGAAATCACCACGGCTTCCTGGCGGCCGTGCAGCGAAATGGATTGAGGCCCCCGGCTCTTCACCGTGCGGATCAGCTCGCTGAACCTGGCCTTGGCGGTTTGAAGCTGCCACGAGGTCATGCCAACCTCCTAATATGACTATTCTGACTAGAATTTAGGCCAAAAGGGCCC
>JAJYGY010000188.1 GCA_021790555.1 bacterium | reverse complement strand
GGATGACCCTGGCGCCCGGGTTGGCGGCCTCGAACTCCTTGATGGTGTTCTCGATGATGACTTCCTCCTCGGGCGAGCCCCAGTAGCGCAGCCGGAGGGTGTTCTTGTCGTACTTGGTGCTCAGGCACCCGTTCACCGCGACCAGGCCCGCCGCCATCAGCGGCAGCGCCCACAACGTCTTCTTCATCACGCCGACCTCCTTGAATAGTGGAAATGAATTCGGGACCTCAGGCCGCCAGGGCCCTCGGTTTCAGATAGGTCAACGCCAGCCCCAGGGTTTCCTTCATCCTTCCCCTCTCCACCACCATGTCCACCACCCCGTGTTCCAGCAGGAACTCGGAGCGCTGGAAGCCCTTGGGAAGCCTCTGGCGGATGGTCTGCTCGATGACCCGCGCTCCCGCGAACATGATCAGGGCGTTGGGCTCGGCAAGGTTGAGGTCCCCGAGGACGGCCCAGGACGCCGTCACCCCGCCCCCGGTGGGGTGGGTCAGCACGGAGATGTAGGGCACGCCCAGGTCGGAAAGGCGGGCCAGGGCCGCGCTGGTCTTGGCCATCTGCATCAGCGACAGGATGCCTTCCTGCATACGGGCCCCGCCGCCGGATCCGGAGACCAGGATCAGGGGAAGGCGGGCGGCGCCGGCGTGCTCGGCCAGGCGGGCGATCTCCTCGCCCACCACCGAGCCCATGGAGCCCCCCATGAATCCGAAGTCGGTGATGCCCAGGGCCACGGGAATTCCCTGGAGCCTGCCGACCCCCTTCAAAAAGGCGTCCTCCAGTCCGGTCGCCTGCCTGGCCCGGGCCAGCTTGGCCGGATAGTCGGCGAAGCCCAGGGGGTCTCCGCTGCGGGTGGCCAGGGGCATTTCCTGCCAGGTTCCGGGGTCGATAAGTATTTCCACCCGTTCGCGGGCGCTCAGGCCCATGTGGCAGCCGCACTTGGGGCAGACCTTGAAGCTGGTGTCCAGCTGCTTGCGGGTGAGCACTTCCCCGCATTCCTCGCACTTGCTGAACATGCCTTCCGGGATTTCGGTCTTCTTTTCCGAAGCGGCCCGAACGATGGTGTACTTGGGTTTCTTGAACCAAGCCATGGCGCACTCCATGATCAAGGGACGGCAAACGTTCAAGCGCCCGAAATCTTACCAAAAGCCCGGGCCCCAGCCTAGGGGATTTGTGGCCGGCCCAGCCCTCCTTTCCACAAAGCGAAACCAAAGGCGGCCTGGGCCAGGGCCAGCCCCATGGCCGCCCAGGGAAAATATCCGAAATGGATCTGGAAAAGTCCGCCAAAAAAGGGAACGCCCAGGGCCAGCACCGCCTGCTGCAGGCAGAAGCTGAGCCCGAAGGCCCAGGCCCGGCTCCCTTCGGGCATGGCCCCGGCGAAAAGGGCGGCCAGGATGGCCGTCACCACGGCGCCGGAAAGGTTGGAAAACACGGCCAGGCACAGCAGCCCCCCGGGCCCGGGGGCCCACTTCAGGAGCAGGAGCGAGGACAGGCCGGCGACCTGGGCGAGGAAGAACACCCCGGGAGCCCCCCTGGGCCGCACCCGCGGCAGGAAAACGATGGTGGAGACGGCGAAACAAAGGGCTCCGGCCTCGGCCAGGATGCCCGGAAGGGAATCGGGAAGCCCCAGCTGGCGGGTGACGTACACGGGGTAGTAATAGCCCCACAGGGTGTTGAAGAGGTTGAACAGGATCGACAGGGGCAGGATCAGGGCGATGCGCCTGGAGCGGGCCAGGGCCCGGACCGCCCCGGTGAATTCGGCCTTCAACCGGGCGGCCGCGGCCCGCCCGCCGCCGGCCGCCCCGCGCGGAAGGGGCGGCACCGGCACGTCCCTCAGCCCCCTCTGCCTGAGGCAAATGCCCGCCAGCATCAGGGCCGACTGGCAGAGGAACATCACCCGCATGGCCTGGACGAAGTCGAACCGGGTCACCAGCCACGAGGCCAGCCAGGGCAGCAGGACACCCGGCAGGATGTTGGTCAGGTTGGACATCCCGTAGGCCATGCCGCGCCGGGCGTCCCGGACGCCCTCCAGGAACAGGCACTGGTAGGCCGCCGCCCCCATGGAATTGGTGGAGAAAAACACCGTCGCCAGGGTCACCTGCCAGGGGTGGCGGGCCAGGCCCAGGATGAGGGCCGGCACGACCCAGGAGGTGAGGTCGAAGAGGTTGAGGGTGTTGCGGTAGCCCAGGCGGGAGGGCAGCAACCCGCCCAGGACCACCCCCACGATGCGCAGGCCCATGTCCAGTCCCACCACCGCGCCGATCTGCAGGGGGTCGAGCCCCAGGCGGCTGTAGTAGAGCCCGCGGTAGGGCTCGGTCAGGGCCAGGGGCAGGCTCCAGAACAGGCTGCTGAAGACCAGGAAGCGGGTGTTGGCCGGGGTGGCCGCCAGCAGCCTCCTCCAGTTGTGTTTCTGCAGGTTCCACAGCCTGGCCGGAAACTGGAACACCAGGGTCTGGGAATATTCCAGGATGGGCGGAAGTTTGGGGATTTCCATGGAGGGTTCGTCCGTGTGGGAGCGGGGGCCCCGCGCGAATCACCCCAATTCGCGAAGGTCGTTCAGCCACATCACCAGCGCGTCCTCGCCGCTGTCCGGGTAATAGCCCCGGCGCAGGGCCACTGCGGTGAAGCCAAGCTTGCGGTACAGGGCGATGGCCGCCTGGTTGCCCGCGCGGACCTCCAGGGTGGCGCGCGCCAGGCCCATTCCGCGGGCGAAGGCCAGGGTGGCGCGGGCCAGGGCCTCGCCCAGGCCGCGCCGGCGCCAGTCCGGATGCACGCCCAGGTTGGTGATGTGGGCCTCGTCCACGGCCTTCCAGAATCCCATGTACCCGGCCAGCTCCCGGGAGGGGGGCCGCGCCAGGCGCCAGAAGCAGATGTCCGGATTTTCCAGTTCCGCGGCGAACAGGTTGCGCGACCAGGCCAGGGGCTGGCAGAGCCTCTCCAGGGCGGCCACCTCGTCCAGGTCGCCGGCGCCCATGGGCCCGATTTCCAGGGGCGGGGTCAGCCCTTCGCTCGCCATTTCAGTTCCGCCTCGGAGGGGCGCAGGTACAGGGGTTCCAGGGCGGCCGGGTCGTCGCCTTCCCCCCTGCGGAGCCTGGGCCAGGCCAGCCGGGCCACGGCGGCCGGCGAGACGCGCCGCTGGCCGGGCGGCACCAGGCGCCACAGGCCGGCCGAGGGATGCCCTTCAAAGGCGCGGGCCTGGGTGTCCAGGGCGTCCCCGGTCAGCAGGCTGGGGTGGCGGACCTCCGACAGGGCGCCCTCCAGGGGCATCAGGGCCGGCTCCAGGACGGCACGCCAGCCCGTCGCGGTGAAGGAATACTGGGCCCGGTAGACCTGGTCGCGGCGGGCGTCCAGCAGCACCGTGATGGTCCAGTCCAGGCCCGGAAGGTGGATCTGCGCGGCCTCGGCCCAGGCCATCAGGCCGGCCACCCCCAGCACCTTCAGGCCCTTGCCCAGCGCCGCGCCCTTGGCGAAGGCCAGCCCCACGCGAAGGCCCGTGAAGGAGCCCGGGCCCAGGTTCAGGGCCAGGGCCCCGCATTCCGCGAAGTCCCATCCCCGCCGCTTCAACAGCCCGGCCAGGGCCGGAACCAGCCGCTCGCTCTGCAGCAGGGGCGCCTGCTCGAAGGATTCCTCGATCAGGAATTCGTCGTCGTTGAGGGCCAGCGCCAGCAGGGACGTGCTGGTGTCCATGGAAATCCACTTCATGGCTTCTCCACCCGGATG
>JAJYGY010000130.1 GCA_021790555.1 bacterium | reverse complement strand
AGGACCACCGTCCCGGCAGCGCCGAGGACGTGCGGGCCCACTACCTCTGGATCCGCCAGGTGCTGAAGGGCGCCCTGAAGCGGCCCGACAGGCCGGTGCGCACGGTTTCCGACCGGGTGGACCAGGTGCTGACCCACAAGGCCTGGGGCAGCCTGGCCTTCCTGGCCGTGATGGCCCTGATGTTCCAGTTCCTCTTCAACTGGGCCCAGCCGGTGATGAACGGCATGACCGGCGCGGTGGGCTGGCTGGGGTCGCTGCTGGCCGGCCTGCTTCCCGCCGGGGTGCTCAGGAGCCTGCTGCTGGACGGGGTGGTGGCCGGCGTGGGGGCCGTGGTGACCTTCCTGCCCCAGATCGCCATCCTCTTCCTCTTCATCGCCGTGCTGGAGGACTGCGGCTACATGGCCCGCACGGCCTTCCTGATGGACAAGCTGCTGGCCAAGGCCGGCCTTTCGGGGAAGTCCTTCATCCCCATGCTCTCCAGCTACGCCTGCGCCGTGCCGGGCATCATGGCCACCCGCACCATCGAGAGCCGCAAGGACCGCATGGTCACCATTTTGGTGCTGCCGCTGATGAGCTGCTCGGCCCGGCTGCCCGTGTACACCATCTTCATCGCCGCCTTCGTGCCCAACCTGAAGGTGCTGGGGCTGTTCCGCCTGCAGGGGCTGACCCTGCTGGGCCTCTACCTGGTGGGCCTGGCGGTGGCGGTGCCGGTGGCCTGGCTGCTGCGCAGGACCTACTTCAAGGGGGAGGTGTCGCACTTCATCATGGAACTGCCCAGCTACAAGTGGCCGGACGGCCGCACGGTGTTCCTGAGGGTGTGGAAGCAGTGCCTGGCCTTCCTGCGCCGCGCCGGCACGGTGATCTTCTCGGTGACGGTGCTGGTGTGGGCCCTTTCCTACTTCCCGCGGCCGGCCTCGGTGGTGGAGCACTTCCGGGGCCTCAAGGCCGCCGCCTCGGCCGCGCCCGCCCCGGGCCTTTCCGCGGCCGCCCTGGACCGCCAGGAGGCCGGGCAGCTTCTGCGGGACAGCTACCTGGGCCGCCTGGGGCGGGCCACCGAGCCGGCCTTCCGGCCCCTGGGCTGGGACTGGCGCATCGCCATGGCCGCCATCGCCAGCTTTCCCGCCCGCGAGGTGGTGGTGGCCACGCTGAGCACCATCTTCAACCTGGGCCGCGGCGGGGACGACGGCGAGGCGCTCAGCCAGGTGCTGAAGAAGGCCCGCTGGCCGGACGGCCGCCCCCTCTTCACGCTGGCCACCGCGCTTTCCATCATGGTGTTCTTCGCCCTGTGCATGCAGTGCGTCTCCACCCTGGCCGTGATGCGCTCCGAGACCGGCACCTGGGTCTGGCCGGCCTTCGCCTTCGTCTACATGACGGCCCTGGCCTACGTGGCGGCCATGGCCGCGTTCCAGTTCGGCACCTGGATGGGATGGTAGGGCGGGGGAACAAGGGGGATTTCCATGCGGCAGGAGCTTGAAAAGACGGGAAGGGAAGGGAGGTCCAGGGCGGAGGCCTGCCCGGCCGCCGGGGACTGCCCCGGCGAGGCGGTCTGCCGGGCCACCGGGGAATGCCGGTATTTCGACAGCCGCGACCTTCTGGGCGGCGGCCGCGTGGCCAGGATCGCCCACCAGGGCGGGGAATACCAGCTGCGCCTGACCCGCGCGGGAAAACTGATCCTCACCAAGTAGGCGCGGGGCCCGCGCGCCCCGCTCACAATCGGCAGCCAGCCAGGGAAGCGTCCGCTTTCCAAGCCAGCCAAGCACCCTTCACGCCGGAGACCGGGAGGATTCCGGATGGGACCTTGGACTGGCTTTTTTTCTTTCACGCGACGCTTCCGGAGGACGCATGCACCGGTTTCACGGCATTGGGATGATCCAGGCGGCCTGGATGGCCGCGGCCCTGCTGGTTTCGGCCCCCCTTCTGGCGGGCGGGGACCCGGACCTTGGAATGAGCCGTTCCCTCGGCATCGAGGAGGCCTGGGTTGAAAATTCGGCCTACCTCACCGCGGGGCTGGACGACGACACGTCGGCCGGCAACACCCTGGGCCTTGCCGGCGAGGCCGAGTTCGCCTTCAACCCCTCCCTGGGCGGGGAGGTCGACTTCCCCGGGGTGGTGATGCGGCAGCCCCTGGGCGCCGCCCCCTCCACCCTGGCGCCCCTGGCCCTGGGCCTGAGGGCCGTGGCCCTGCGCTTCGGCGACGACGCCAGCCCCCAGGCCGGCCTGCTGAGCCTGGAGGCCGAGGGTTCCTACTGGATCAAGCCCCAGACCGCGGCCTTTCCCGACCTGGGAAGCGCCCTCACCGCCGAGGGCATGGCCGGCTGGCGCTGGGGCCGGGTCTTCGCCCAGGGGGAATACGGCTACAACTCCGCGCTGGGAGGGCAGGGAAGCCCGGGCTGGTTCGCCAACACCAGCCTGGGCTTCCGGGCGGGCCTGTTCCGGCCCCAGGTGGAGGCGGACTTCGCCGGCCAGGCGCCGGCGGACGACGCCCCGGCGGCCCAGTGCACCCTGGTGCCGCAGCTGGGGCTCGACGCCGGGGACTGGTACTGGGAGGCCGGCGAGGGGTTCACCTTCACGCCCGGGGAGGCCGGGTCGCGGGCCCAGACCCTGCTCCTGGTGGAAAGGGATTTGTAAGGCCGGCCCGGAACCGCAGCCCGGGAGTCCGGGGTCCGCGGGGGGGGGGTGTCGGGGAGGGTGGGGACGTGTTATCATGGGGATGGTTGGCAAAACTCGGAGGCTGACATGAACTTCCAAGACATCGTCGTCGCCCTGGTGGTCCTGGGGGCCGCCTGGTACGTGGGCCGCCTGGTCCTGAAATCCGTCCGGAACCCCGCCGAGCAGGGATGCCCGGGATGCGAGGCCCACAAGTCCGGGGGCAAGCGCGCCAAGACCGGGACCTAGGCCCCGGTCCTGGCTTGCGGCTTGACGGACCGGGCGGAAACCTATATTTTCATGGTTCCAACACCCAGGCAGGGGCGATCTTACGGATCGCCCTTGTTTTTTTATCCGGAGGGATCATGGCAGAGAAACTGACCCTGGTGGACCAGCTCATCCACCTTTCGCGCAACCTTTTCTGGTGCTGGCACCCCGACGTTCAGGACATCTTCCGGGACCTCGATCCGGACCTGTGGGAGGTGACCAACCACAATCCCGTGGCCTTCCTCAACCGGCTGCCCCACGACGAGGTGGAGCGGCGCGGCAGCGAGGCCTACCTGAACACCCGCATCCTCTTCGCCTACCGCCGCCTGCAGGAATACCTGCGCTCGGACGGCCCCCTGGGCGGCATGCACGCCGGGCCCCTCAACGTGCTGCCGGTGGCCTACTTTTCCGCCGAATTCGGCCTGCACGAGTCGCTTCCCATCTATTCCGGCGGCCTGGGCCTGCTGGCCGGCGACCACCTGAAGAGCGCCTCCGACCTGGGCGTGCCCCTGGTGGGCGTGGGCCTGCTCTACGCCCAGGGCTACTTCCACCAGCGCCTCAACAAGGAGGCCTGGCAGGAGGAATACTACGAACCCAACATGATCGAGGCCATGCCGGTGGTGCCGGCCGTCACGCCCGAGGGCGAGCCCATCCAGATCACCCTGGAGATGGACCACCACCCCCTGCACGTCAAGGTCTGGAAGGTGACGGTGGGACGGGTGCGGCTGTTCCTGCTGGACACCGACGTCGTCCAGAACACCGAGGAGGACCGGCGCCTCACCGACCGCCTCTACGGCGGCGACAACCGCAC
>JAJYGY010000358.1 GCA_021790555.1 bacterium | reverse complement strand
CACGCCGTCCACCTTCACCCTCCCCTCCTTCACCAGGTTCTGCACCTGGTTGCGCGACAGGGCCAGGTCCTGGACCTGCCGGGCCAGGAAAAGGTCCAGCCGCTGGCCGGCCTGGCGCGCCTCCACGCGGTAGCCGCGCACGTCGATCATGGCTTTTCCCGGGGCCGGCCCGCCAAGGCCCGATGGGCCTGCCGGCCCCTCCCCGCGCCCCCCTCCCCCTTCAGCAGCGCGATTTCCTGCGCCAGCCTCTGCACCTTTTCCGAAAGGTCGCTGACGCGCACGGCGAAATGCAGGCTGATGAAGCCCAGGGCCAGCAGGGCCAGGAAAAAGACCGTGGACGTGGGGATGACGATCCCGACAAGGGACGAAAGGAGAAGAAGGCCGCGGTACCACAGGGCGCAGGCCAGTCCCAGCAGGCCTCCGGCCAGCCAGAGCAGGGCGTATTCCTCCTTCAGGCGGCGGCGGCGGGCCAGTTCCAGCACCACCAGGATCTCCACGGCCGAAAGGAAGGACACCACCAGGACTTGACGGAAGGGCATGACGTCACCAGGGAAGGGACCGGCTCCGGCGAAAACGCCTCAGCGCAGCAGGTTGAGAAAAAGGGAAAGCATCACCTTGGCCAGGTAGTAGAGCGGCCTCCAGCCCGAATGCATGGTGTGCGGCTTGGAATTGGGGCGCATCCGCACCGGCACCTCCATCAGCCTGAAGCCCCGGCGCTTCAGGTAGATGAGCAGGTCGGCGTCCGGATAGTCGGGCGGATAGACCCGCGAGGCGAAGACTTCGATGAGCGCCCCGGACACGGCCTTGAAGCCCGAGGTCGGGTCGGTCAGCCTCTGGCCCGTGAAAAGGCTGGCCAGGGCGGCGAAGAAGCGGCTGCCCAGGCGGCGCACCGCGCCCCCCCGGTAGGAGGAGCCGCCCAGGTAGCGCGACCCGATCACCAGGTCGGCCTTGCCCCGCTCAAGGGGCCCCAGGATCCTGCCCAGGTCCCCGGCCTCGTGCTGGCCGTCCGCGTCCATCTGGGCCACGGCCTGGAACCCGTGGCGCGAGGCCCACAGGTAGCCCGTCTGCAGCGCCGCCCCGTACCCCAGGTTGTAGGGCAGGCGCAGCACGGCCGCTCCGGCGCGGCGGGCCACGCCGGCTGTGTCGTCCCGCGAGCCGTCGTCCACCACCAGCAGGGCCGCGCCGGGACGGGCGCGCCGGGCCGCGCGCACGACCGGGGCCAGGCGGGACGCCTCGTTGTGGGCTGGAATGAGGATGAGGGTCTTCAGGGTCCCCCCTCAGGGCCTGGCGTGGGAATCCAGGGAATAGATTTCAAAGCCGTTTCCACGGTACTCCAAGCGTCCTTGAAGCTTCAATAGTTTTTTCCACAGCGGATCCATCCTCAGCCTGCCGGGCGCGTCGTTGGGGGAGCGTGGCCTGCCCCAGTTGAACAGCACCTGCGTCGCGCCCACCTGACGGCACTTTTCCTCCAAAGCCCCCACGCTGTCGATGCCCGAACTGTCAAAGGCCTGGCAGGGCCATACCGGGTCGGCTTCGGCGTAGGGGACTCCAAGCAGGAAAACCCGCGTCTCGCCGTAAACAAGCAGGCGCCCGCTGCTGCCGGTGAGCGCGTCCGCGGCCTGGAAGGCCCGCCAGCCATCCACGTGCGCCTCCAGAAAGCCGGACCTGGATTGCCTCCCCGACAGGTAGGGCTCCAGGTCGCGAAGGTTGCCGAGGGTGAGGGTCTGGCCCAGCAGCACGGCGGCCTGGAGCAGCAGGGCGGGCAGCAGGGCCAGGCGCCAGATCCTCGGGCCCGGCCGCCAGTCCAGGCCGGCCCCGGCCAGGGCCGCCAGCCAGGGGAGAAGGGGCAGGTACCAACGGTCCACCGAGGTGACGGCGAAGCAGGCCAGGAAAACCAACAGGGCCCACAGGTGGTGGCGCGCCCGCCTCAGTCCGGCCACCGCCACCCCCAGGGGCAGGAGTGCCAGGTAGAGGGGCCCGAAACGCTGCGGAATCAGGCTGACCCCGAACAGGAACCGCGCCATGTGGGGAAGGTCGTAGGCCGGCGGCCGGACGACCATGAAGGACGCGGACTTGGGAGCCTGCAGCCCGTGCTGAAAAAGGGGAGGGTAGAAGATCCCCCCGGTTTCAACCAGGTTCCTGGCCCACCAGGGCGAGGAAGCCACCAGGGCCGCCAGCGCGCCAAGGCCAATCCGCCCCCAAAGGCCCGGTTCCCGGCGGGGCAGCCCGAAGGCCAGCAGCGCGGCCGCGGCACACACCGGGTACAGGCCGCCCTGGGGCTTGACCAGCATGGCGAAACCGAAGAGGACGCCGGAAACCAGGGCGCCGCCCGCGTTCCCGCCTTCCATCGCAAGCAGCAGGCCGCCCCACACCAGGGCCGTCTGCAGCTCGTCGATCATGCCGTCGTAAAGCAGGATGAATCCCAGCGGCATGGCGAGGTAGGCCAGGCCGGCGGCCCACGAGGCCCAGGGGCTGGCGCGCAGACGCCAGGCCAGGCGCATGGCGGCCCCGGCCGACAACATCAGGCACAGCCACTGGAAGACCTTGCCCAGCTGTTCGGGTCCGAGCATCAGGCCGGCCAGATTCAGGGAAAAGGGAAGGGGCGGCAGGAGGGTGTCGCCCAGGTAGGGCGAGTCCACCACCCTGCCGGCCTTCAGCCAGCTCTGCGGCACGGCGAGATGCGTGGAAAGCGCGTCCCAACCCGTGGTGGGCACCAGGGCGGCCAACAGCAGAAAGAAGGCCAGCGCGGCGAAAAGGGCGGCGGCCAGGCGCCTCGGACGCGTCTCCAGGAAAGCCTCGGCCGAATCCAGGGCCTTCCCCAGCAGGGCAGCCAAGGGCTTTCTTTCAAGAAAGAGAAGTCCCCAGCCGGCGAGGATCGGCAGCACCAAGCCGGCGGCCATCCAGCCGGCCAGGGCGGCCAGGAACAGGGCCGTTCCAAAAATTCCCAGCCCGGCCCCCAGGCCGGCCACGAGAAGAAGCCCAAAATCCTCCTCCCCAAGGCCACAGGCCCTCAACAGGCCCCAGCCCAGCCCCGCCAGTGCCGGCAGCACCACCAGGAAGGCCAGCCAGGCGAAGGCCCAGTCCGCGTGCCCCGCCCCGAACCGGATGCGCAGGCCCAGTCCCAGGACCAGCAGCGCGACGGCGCCCAAGCACGCGGCCAGGACCCAGCCGCGTGCCCGTCCGGGGCCATGAACCCGCCCGAAAAATCCAGCGGCCAGACCGGCCAAAGCGGCCGCCAGGGCGAGCGCCGCCGCGGAGCGGACCGCCGTGGCCAGCTCACCCCCCAGTCCCTGGACGAACAGATTCCGCCCGCAGGCCCAGGTCAGCCACAGGCTGCCGGCCAGGGCGGCCGCGGTCCAAAGCCGGGGAAGATCTCGACTCTTCAAGGCCCTCACTTCGCGCTCCCTTTGGCAGCCAGGTTCAAGGAATAAAAGGAAATCCCCCCGCGGTCGAACAGCATCCTGCCCCGCCTCTCCAGCAATTGCCGCCACAGGGGGTCGTAGCGCAGGCGCAGGGGATGGGCGCTGGGCGTGGCCCCCAGCCCGTAATTCACCAGGAAATAGCCGATGCCCAGGTCGCGGCAGCGCGAAAGAAGGTCCTTCCAGGAACGCACGCCGGAATAGTCGAAGGCCGCGCAACGCCACACCGGGTCGCCGAAGACCGTGGGCGAGCGAAGCAGGAAGCCGCGCGTCTCGCCGTACAGCAGAATCCTGGACCTCCCCCGCGCCAGGGCATCGGCGGCCTGGAGCTCCGAAGCCCCGGCCACGTGCCCGTCCAGGAAGGCGGCCCGGCCCTGCCCCCCAAGCAGGTAGGGTTCAAAGGAGGCCAGGGCCGGGGCGTAGGGCGCCAGCAGGCCCAGGGCCTGCATGCCCAGCGCGGGAGCGACCCACCAGGCCCTTTGCCAGGGCAGGGAGACCAGGCCCAGGGCCGCCAGGGCCGAGGCCCAGGGAAACAGGGGCAGGAACCAGCGCGCCTCGGCCGTGACGGCCAGGCAGGCCAGCAGGGCCAGCAGGCCGAAGAGGTGCGCCTCGGGCAGGGGGCGCCGCGCCTCCGCCCCCCCGCCGCGAAGCCAGGCGAGCAGGCCCAGGGGCGCCAGGGCCGGAAGGAGCGGCCCCAGGTGCTGGGGCTCAAGTATCTGGAAGGTGAAACGGGCCCACAGGCCCTTCCATCCCAGCAGGGCCGGGTTCTGGATCATGAAGGCCGCGGCGGGGTCGGCCACCCCCAGGGCGTTGGAGAGGAAACCCAAGACCCTTCCCTGGACCGCCGCGCTTTCAAGCGCCAGGGGCAGGCAGGCGGCCACCATGCCAAGGACCAGCAGGCCCAGGGCGCGCCGGAATCCTCTTTGGCGCGCGCGGCCGGGCCGGACCAGCAGCGCCGCCAGCAGCAGGCAGAAGGGGTACAGGGGGGCCTGGGGCTTGACGCAGAACGAAAACCCGAACAGCAGCCCCGCCAGCAGGGCCAGGCGGCCCGGCCGCGCCCCGGCGCCGCCGTCCTCCAGCGCCTCCAGGGACAGCAGCGAGACCGCCACCGCGCAGGCCACCAGGGCCGCCTGCAGGTAGTCCACCATGCCGTCCTGGAGGATGGAGAAGCCCAGAGGCAGGCAGGAGAACACAAGGGCTGCCAGCGGCCCGGCGCGGCGGCCGCCCATCCGGGCGCCCATCCACCAGGCCGCCAGGGCCGCGTAGACCAGGCAGGCCCATTCGTGCAGCTTGGCCACCTGTTCGAAGCCGGCGAGCAGCGCCTGCAGGCCCAGGGCGAAGCCGAAGGGCGGCAGGCCGGTGTTTCCCTGGAAGGGGTCCAGGCAGACGCGGCCGGAGGCGATCCAGTAGCGGGGGATCAGGAGGTAGCTGGAAAGGGCGTCCCAGCCCGTGCTGGGAACCAGGCAGGCTGCCAGCCAGGCCAGCCAGGCCAGCACCAGGGCCCAGGCCAGCAGGCCGGAGACCCGGTCCGGCGGCCCGACCCGGCCCCGGGCCAGCCAGGCCCCCGCGCGCCCCGCCAGGCTTTTCAAGTTGAAGGCCAGCAGGATCCAGCCCAGGGCCAGGGGCAGGGCCAGGGCCAGGCGCAGGGCCCCCAGGCTCGCCAGCAGCAGGCCGGTGAAGGCGGTCAGGGCCATGCCCGCCAGGCCCGCGGCGGGCAGGACCAGCGCAAGCGGAAGCGAATCCCGGCCCAGGGGGCCCAGCAGGGTCCAGCCCCATCCCAGCTCGGCGGGCAGGAAGGCAAGCAGGAACCACAGCAGGGCCGGTCCCCAGGCGAAGCCGCCGCCTGAGCCGGCCCAAAAGGCGGCGCCCCCCAGGGCGCCCAGGGCGAGAAGGCAGGTGGCCGCGAAAAGGGCGGGCGCCGCTCCCGTGGGCGGACGCCGCGGCCCCAGGCCCGGCAGGCGGAAGGCCAGGCCCAGCAGGCCCAGCGCGGCGAAGCCCAGGAGCGTTTCAAGGGCCAGGGGCGCCAGGGCCGCCATCCGGCCCAGGCCCGCCACCCAGGCCGAAGCCAGGCCCAGGGCCAGGGCCCAGGCCAGCGCGGCCCGCCCGCCGGACCCGGATTTTTGGTTCGGGGAATTCATGGGGAAGGCCGCCTCGAGCGGGCGCCGGCGTGGCTCACAGGCCCATTTCCCGCAGGAGCTTCCTGGCCCGGTGGGCCGTGGTGTGCTCGTCCAGCACCCTGGCCCGGGCCCGGCGTCCCATCTCGCGGCGGAGCTTCTCCGACTTCAGCAGGCGGCGGTAGGCCGGGACGGCCTGCTCCGGCCGGCGCAGCACCAGCAGCTCGCTGCCCTCCTCGAACCAGCGGGCCAGGCCCTCCACCGGGTTGGACACCAGGCACAGGCCCATGCAGGCCAGTTCGAAAAGCCGGGCGTTGGCCGAGGCCGCCACCCGGGCGTGGGTGTCGCGGGTGACGCAGGCCTGGATTTTCGACCGCGCCGCCGTGGCCGGAAACCCGGCCAGGCCGAGCGGCCCGGCGTCGACGAGGCGGGCGCCGGGGCCGGGGCGGAAGCCGCCCCCGCACAGCCCCACCCGCCAGGCCGGGTTCTCCCGGGCGGGCCGGTAGAGCATGGCCTCCATCCAGTCGCGCCGGAACTCCTCGCCGAATCCGCAGAAGAGCAGGTCCAGGTCCTGGGCCGCGCCGCGCGGCGGGGGGCGGTGGAAATCCGGGTCCGCGCCCCACCACACCGTGGAAACGCGCTTGGCCCCCAGGGCCAGGTATTCCGCCCCGGCGCCCAGGGAATTGGAGACCACCAGGTCGAACAGCCCCAGCTCGGGGCCCTCGAACTGCCGCACCCCCCCCTTGAACACCGCGCGCATGGAAGGAAGCGTCACGGGCGCGTCCCCGTCGTAATAGACCTGGGGCACGGAAAAGCGCGCCCCAAGCGAAGCCGCCACCGGGGCAAGGTGCGCGGGCGGGGCGCTGAGGTAAAGCACGGCCGAAGTTCCCGGTTCCCTCTCCAGCTCGGCTTCCAGCAGCCTTTTCCAGCGCGGCGCCACGCCCGAGGCCACCAGGCGCTTCGCCAGGGCGCCCTCGCCCCGGCGCAGGCCGGCCGGAAGCCAGCCCCGGGCCGCGCGGAACAGGCCGGCCGCGCCCCGGGCCGGGTTGGGCAGGGTCCGCCACCAGGGCGATTCCACGCTGTCCCCGGCGTAGGCCGCCACCTTCAGCTCGCAGCCCTCGGCCCACAGGGCCTTCAGCAAAAACCACCAGGCCGGCGTGCAGCCGAAGGGCAGGCGCAGGTCCAGGGCCGAGGCCACGACCAGGAGTTTTCTTTTTTTGGGCGGCACCACGCTCCCGCGAGAACGGAACCGGGCTTTCCCTCAGGAAGCCTTCTTCCCCAGCTTCCACAGGAACCACAGCCCCAGCGAGAAGGTGACCAGGCTGATCCACTGCGAGGGGCTGAGCAGGGGGGAAATGAGGGTGCCCCGGGCCACGTCGCCGCGCCAGAACTCGATGACGAAACGGATGACCGAATAGGAGAGCACGTAGATCCAGAAGACCTGCCCCTCGAAGGAGCGCCGGCGCAGCTTGAACCACACCAGGAAGGCGGCCAGGGCCAGGCAGGCGAAGGATTCGTACTGCTCGGTGGGCAGGTGGGGCAGGTTGTCGCCGATGGCCGGGAAGATGACGCCGTACTTGAAGTTGACCACCCCGTAGCAGCAGCCGTTCAGGAAGCACCCCTGCCGGCCGATGGCCTGCCCCAGGGCGATGGCCGGCGCCAGGCAGTCGGCCATGGGCCACAGGGGCAGTTTCTGCCCGCGGATCCACCAGGCCCCGGCCAGGGCCCCGCCCACCAGGCCGCCGTAGTACACCAGGCCGCCCTGCCAGATGAAGAACACCTCCCAGGGCCGGGCGGCGAATTCCTGCGGCTGCACGATGACGTAGAGCACGCGGGCGCCGATGACCGAACCCACCATCAGCCAGACGGCCAGGTCCAGCACGGCGTCGTCCTGCCTGCCGTCCTTGCGGTTGAGCCAGGCGGCCAGCGCGATGCCGGCCGCGAAGGCCAGGGCCATGCACACGCCGTAGCTGCGGATGGTGAGGAAATGCCAGTGGAAAAGGATGGGATGCACGAAACCTCCCTAAAAATTCCGGAAAAGTACCGGTCTCAACCGCCGCCCGGGGTGTGCCCGCTCACTTTTCAGCGCCCTTGGCCAGCGTCTTCCAGGCCAGGATGGTGACGCCCACGCACACCGCCGAATCGGCCAGGTTGAAGACCGGCCAGGTGAAGAATCCGCGCACGCCGAATTCCAGGAAATCCACCACGTAGCCCATGCGGGCGCGGTCCACCAGGTTGCCCACCGCCCCGCCCGCGATCAGGCCCAGGGCCAGCTCCATCCAGCGGTCGCGCCCGGCCTGGCTCCTCCAGAACACCGCCACGGCCACCAGGGCCGCCAGGGTGACGGCGGAAAAGAAGGGCAGGCGCGCCCAGGAGGGCAGGTTGGTCAGCAGCGAGAAGGCCGCGCCGGAATTGAGCACGTAGTCCAGGTCGAAGCCGGGAAAGACGGGCACGGGCCGGCCCGGCGGCAGCAGCACCTGCACCAGGTGCTTGCTCAGGATGTCCAGACCCAGCGTGACGAAGGCGATCCCCAGCAGGAACCTCAGGCCCGGCTTCATCGCCCGCCCCCCTTTCCAAGCGCCATCCCTTCCCTCCCCGTCTCCGGCAGGGTGAATCCCTCCAGGCTTTCCCGCACCTCGTCGGCCAGGGAAAGGTCCTGCATTTTTGTCAGCCAGCTGGGCACGGCCACCACCTTCAGCCCGGCGGCCTTGGCCGCCCTCACCCCGGGTTCGGAATCCTCCAGCGCCAGGCACTCCCGCGCCTCCGCCCCCAGGGCCTGGAGCGCCGCCAGGTAGACCTCGGGGTCGGGCTTGGGCCTGCGGAAGTCGTCGCGGCCGCGGATGATCCGGAAGGCCTCCCGCAGCCCCACCCGCGCCAGGCCCTGCTCCACCCAGTCGCGGCTGGAATTGCTGGCCACGGCAAGTCCCAGGCCGCGCGCCCGCGCCGCTTCCACCAGGGCGCGCACCCCCGGAAGCGGCCGGTCCGGAATCAGCTCGTGGTGCCGGCGGCGGCGCCTGGAATCCAGCTCGGTCCAGTCCAGGGCCCGGCCCAGCCTGGATTCCAGCTCGGCCCTGGGGTCGAAGCCCCCCACGTAACCCACGGCCCTGATCCAGTCCGCGGCCTCAAGCTCCTGTCCCTGCTCGCGGTACTGTTCCCGCCAGGCCAGGAACTCCGAAGTCTCGGTGTCGACCATCAGGCCGTCGAAGTCGAAGATCAGGGCGCGGATCACGCGCCTTCCTTCAGCGCGTCGGCGCAGCGGCCGCACAGGGCCGGGTGCTCCTGCCGGCTTCCCACGTCGCCGGGGCGGCGCCAGCAGCGCCCGCACTTGGCCTGCCCCGACTTCTTCACCGCCACCTCGTCCGGGGAAAGGGCAACGCCGTCCTGGGGCGCGGCCGGCTTCAGCTCCACCTTGGAGACGACGAAGAGGCCGGGGAGTTCCTTTTCATATTTGGCCAGCAGCCGGGTCAGGCGCTTGCTGTGGACGGAAAGCTCCACTTCGGCGTCGTAGGGGTGCCCGACGGCCTTGGCGGCGCGGGCCTCCTCCAGCTTCTTGGTCACCACCGGCCGCACCACGTCCAGCAGCAGGCCGAAATCCTCCTCCAGCTCAGGGTCGCGCCACCGAGATCCGGGTTCCGGCCACAGGGCCTGGTGCACGCTGGGCACCTCCTTCCAGGCCTGCGGCATGGCCGACCAGACCTCCTCGCAGGTGAAGGCCAGCACCGGCGCCCCCAGGCGCACCAGGGTTTGCAGCACCTGGTACAGGGCGGTCAGGGCGCTGAGGCGGCGCGGGTCGCGGCGGGAAAGGGTGTAGAGCGTGTCCTTGTGGACGTCGAAAACCAGCGAGGACAGCTCCACGGCGCAGAACTGCACGTAGGCGGCGGTGAAGCGGTGGAATTCGAAGGCCTCCATGTGGGCCGTGCAGGTTTCCACCAGCCGGTCCAGCCGCCCCAGCAGCCAGCGGTCCAGGGGAAAGAGCTTTTCGGGCTCCGGGGGCCGGGCCCCGGGGTCGAAGCCGTCCAGGTTGCCCAGCAGCCAGCGGAAGCTGTTGCGCAGCCTGCGGTAGGAGTCGGCCACCCGCCTGAGGATGTCCTCGCCCAGGCCCAGGTCCTCGGTGAAGTTCTCGCTGGCGGCCCACAGGCGCACGATGTCCGCCCCGTACCGGGAGACCACGTCCTGCGGGTCCACCACGTTGCCGGCGGATTTGTGCATGGCCCGGCCCTTCTCGTCCAGCACCCAGCCGTGCGACAGCACGGCCCTGTAGGGGGCCGCCCCCTCGGTGCCCACGGCCACCAGCAGCGACGACTGGAACCAGCCCCGGTACTGGTCCGAGCCCTCCAGGTACAGGTCGGCCGGCCAGGCCAGGTCCTCGCGGGCCTTCAGCACGGCCAGGTGGGTGGAACCGGAATCGAACCAGCCGTCCAGGGTGTCCTGCTCGGGCTCGAAATCGCGGCCCCCGCACTTTTCGCAGGCCGCGCCCTTTTCGAGGAAATCCATGGCTCGTTCCAGCCACACTCCCGAGCCCTCCGCCTCCACGGCCCGGCGCAGGGCCCGGTGCGATTCCGCGGAAAAATGGGGGTGGCGGCAGGCCTTGCAGTAGTACATGTAGATGGGAACGCCCCAGGCCCGCTGGCGGCTGATGCACCAGTCGGCCCGGTCCTTCACCATGTTGCCCAGGCGTTCGGCCCCCCAGGGGTTCAGCCAGCGCACCTTGCCGATCTCCTCCATGGCCTTGTCGCGCAGGCCGTTGCGTTCCAGCGACATGAACCACTGCTCGGTGGCGCGGAAGAGGATGGGCTGCTTGCAGCGCCAGCAGTGGGGGTAGGAATGCTCGAACTTCTCGTGGTGCGCCAGCGCGCCGCGCCCCTTCAGGATCTCCACCACCTCCAGGTTGGTGGCATCCTCCAGAACGGACTTGCCCGTCAGCGAAGGCAGGCCGGCCTCGGCCGTGAAGCGCCCTTGGGCGTCCACCGGCGCCAGCACCGGCAGCCCGTAGCGGGCCCCGGTGGCGTAGTCGTCGGCCCCGTGGCCCGGGGCCGTGTGCACCAGGCCGGTCCCGGCGTCCAGGGTGACGTAGGGGGCCAGCAGCAGGGGGGAGTCGCGCTCAAGGAAGGGATGGCGCGCCTTCAGTCCCTCCAGCCGGGACCCCTTGCCCCTCCACAGCGCCGCGGGAAGCCCCACGCGGTTGAGCTTGGCGAAGAAGGCCGGGGCCAGGCCCTCGGCCAGGATCCAGGCCTCGCCGTCCACGGCGTAGGCGGCGTAGTCGAAATTGGCGTTGACGGCGATCCCCAGGTTGGCCGGAAGGGTCCAGGGCGTGGTGGTCCAGATCAGGGCGAAGACCGGCAGGTCCCGGCCGATCTCAAGGGCGGCCGCGTCCCCCAGGGCGAACTTGACGAACACGGCGTGGGAATGGTGGGGCGCGTACTCCAGCTCGGCTTCGGCCAGGGCCGTCTGGTCCCGGGCGCACCAATGCACGGGCTTCAGGCCCCGGTAGATCTGGCCGGACTGGTAGAGCTTGAAGTAGGCGTCCAGCTGGGCCGCCTCGAAGGCCGGGTCCATGGTCCGGTAGGGATGCTCCCAGTCGCCCCACAGGCCCAGGCGCCTGACCTGCTCCTTCTGCAGGCCGATCCACTTCTCGGCCTCCCTGCGGCAGCGTTCGCGGACGGCGGCCGGGGTCTTCTCCTGCCCCTTGGGCCATTCGCGGCTTACCTTGTACTCGATGGGCATGCCGTGGCAGTCCCAGCCCGGCACGTAGGGCGCGTCGAAGCCCCGCATGGACTTGTAGCGCACGCAGAAGTCCTTCAGGGCGTGGTTGAGGGCGTGGCCCATGTGGATGCTTCCGTTGGCGAAGGGAGGCCCGTCGTGCAGCACCCATTTGGGCGCGCCCCGGCGCCTCTCCCGCAGGCCCCGGTGCGAGCCGGCCTCCTCCCAGGCCTTCAGTTGAAGGGGTTCGCGCTCGGCCAGGCCGGCCTTCATGGGGAAATCCGTGCGGGGCAGGTGCACCGTGGCGGAGTAGTCGGTCTGCTCTTTTTCGGGCATGCGGGAACCTTTCGGCGAGGTGGCGGATCGAAGCGGCGCTCCGAAGGGCCTTTATAACATGCCGTTTCCAGGGGGGTCAACGAGGGCGCGCGGGGGTCACAGGAACTTGGGCCTGGCCAGGAGGGCCTCGAACTCGGCGGCGGGGACGGGCCGGGAAAAGAAGTATCCCTGGGCCTTGTCGCAGTCTGACCGCCTGAGGAATTCGAGCTGTTCCTTCGTCTCCACGCCCTCGGCCACCACCTCCAGGCCCAGGTTGTGGGCCAGCACGATGATGGCGTTGACGATGGCGGCGTCCTTGGCCTGGGCTGCCAGGTCGGAGATGAAGGATTGGTCGATCTTGAGGCAGTGCAGGGGGAAGCGCTTGAGGTAGGTGAGGGACGAATAGCCCTTGCCGAAGTCGTCCACGGCCAGCCGCACGCCCAGGGCCAGCAGGTCCTGCAGCATGGCCATGGTGAAACCGGCGTTCTTCATGGCCATGCTTTCGGTGATCTCCAGCTCCAGGTACCTCGCCTCCAGGCCGGTTTCCTTCAGGATGCGGGCCACGCTGTAGACCAGGGTGTGCTTGTGGAACTGCCAGGCCGAAAGGTTGACGGCCAGGGGGATGGGAGGCAGCCCCTGGACCTGCCACTGGCGGGCCTGTCGGCATGTCTCGCGCAGCACCCATTCGCCCAGGGGCAGGATCAGGCGCGTTTCCTCGGCCAGGGGGATGAACTCGTCCGGGGGCACCAGCCCCAGGCCCGGCCGCATCCAGCGCACCAGGGCCTCGGCCCCGCAGATCGCCCCGTCGGCCAGGCCGATCTTGGGCTGGTAGTAGAGAACGAACTCCTCGCGCTCGATGGCCTGGCGAAGGCTGTTCTCCAGGTCCAGCTTGTTGACGGACTTGGCGTCCATGGTGCTGGTGTAGATTTCGAAGTTGTTGCGCCCGCCCTCCTTGGCCCGGTACATGGCCGTGTCGGCCTTCTTCAGCAGGTTGAGGGCGTCCTGGGCGTGCTCGGGATACAGGCTGATGCCGATGCTGGTGCTGGCGTGGATCTCGTGGCCGTCGAACTGGAAGGGGGGGGCCAGCGATTCCAGGATCTTGCGGGCCACCAGTTCGGCGTCCCCGGCGCTGCTGATCTCGGAAAGCAGGATGGTGAACTCGTCCCCGCCCAGGCGCGAGACGGTGTCCCCCTTGCGCAGGCAGCCCGAAATCCTGGCCGCCACGCCCTGGAGCAGCTGGTCGCCGACGTTGTGCCCCAGGGTGTCGTTGATGAGCTTGAAGCGGTCCAGGTCCAGGAACATCACCGCCAGGCGGCCCTGGTTGCGCCGCGACTGCTCCAGGGACATGCCCAGCCGGTCGTGGAAGAGGAGGCGGTTGGGGAGCCCGGTCAGGCCGTCGAAATAGGCCTGCTGGCGGATGCTCTCCTCGGCCTTCTTGCGCTCGGTGATGTCGCGGATGGCGGTGACGAAGGCGCTCTGTCCCTGGTACAGGCAGGCCTTGGAGCTGAGCTCCACGTGCACCTGGCTCCCGTCCTGGCGCACCCCCAGCATCTCCAGGGGCTCCTCGGAGCGCTTGCCCAGCTCGTACTGCAGGTATTCCTGGTTTTCCGGGGCGATCAGGGAGGACAGGGGCAGGCCCAGAAGCCCGCCCGGCTCGTACTGGAAGATCTTCTCGAAGGACCGGTTGGCCATGCGGATGAGGCCGCCCAGGTGGATGGCCACGCCGTCGAAGGCCACGTCCACCAGGCCCTTGTAGCGCTCCTCGCTCTCCTTCAGGGCCCTTTCCATGCGCTTGCGCTCGCCCACGTCGCGCAGCGAAACCTGCAGGGCGGGCTTTCCCGCGTAGGTCAGGGCGAAGCGGGAAAACTCGGCCTCCACCTCGGTCCCGTCCGGGCGCACCAGGGTGGTCTCGGTCAGGCCGCCCTCCCTGGCCTCCTCCCCTCCCTGCCCGCCCCGCACCGCCTCGCTCCAGGCCGGCCGCAGGTCCGGCCTGACGAAGCCCAAAAAATCCCTTTCCAGCAGTTCCTCGGGCCCGGCCACTCCCAGCAGCCTTTCACAGGACATGTTGGCGAACACCACCCGGCCCTGGCTCAGCACCACGATGGCGTCGGGCGAAAGCTCCACGATGCGGCGGTAGGCCTCCTCGCTCTCCCGGAGGGCCTGCATGGCCTCGCGCCGCCGGGTGATGTCCCAGGCCAGCACCAGCTTGGCCTGGCGCCCGCGGAATTCCACCTGGCGGGCGTGCAGCTCCACGTGCATGGCCTCGCCCCCCTTGCGCAGGTGGCGGAAGGCCCCGCTGAGCACGGGCGAATGGTTGAGCAGGAAGGCCAGCTGGGAGGCGTCCTCGGGCGGGTAGAGGGCGGCGACGGAAAGGGAGGAAAATTCCTCCCTCGAATAACCGTACTGCCGGGTGGCGGCCTGGTTGACGTCCAGCACGGAGCGGTCCTGAAGGTCGAAGATCAGGGCCGGCACCGGGCTGTCGTCGAAAAGGCTCCGGTAGGTGTCCAGTTCTGGGGGGGTCATGCCCATGGCTCGCTCTCATAACCGTTCGGATGGCCGTTTCCCGCCGCGGCCCGATTCCGCCTGTCCGCGGGGAGAAAAGCCGTTTCACGGCGCCGGGACCGCAACGCGGGCGCCGCGCGGAAATTCAGGGTTTGACCTGCTTCACCATCAGCAGCGTGTTCCCGTCCGGACCGCTGGCGTATTCCACGGAATCCATCAGGGTCTTCATCAGGAACCTTCCCAGGCCGCCGGTCTTGCGTTCCTTGACGTGGTTTTCCAGGTCCACGTCGGGAAGGCTGGCGGGATCGAAGGCCCTGCCCGTGTCCCGGATGAGCAGGGTGAGCTTCTTCTTTTCCAGGGTGAGCCGCAGCCCGATGGTCTTGGAGGCGTCGTACTCGTAGGCGTGTTCCACCACGTTGGTGATGGCCTCGTCGGCGGCCATCTCCACGTCGTTGATGAACTCCTCGCCGTAACCCTCCTCCTTGAGGATGCCGGTGACGAAGGAACGCACGTTGGAAAGGATGTTCACGTCGGCGGGAAAGTTCACCTGCAGGCTCCTCGCCGGCGCGGACGACCCACCCCCCTTGCGCAGCGAAAAGGCGTGGCCCCAGCGGTCCACCATGAAGATTTCATTGCATTCGGTGCAGCGGAAGATGTCCCCGGACTGGACCGACAGGGGGCGGCGGCAGCCCGGGCAGGAGACCGTCAGGGGGAACTGGGCCAGGGGCTGGGTTTCCGTCACCGAGACCCGCACCTCGCCCTCGACGCCCTGGTCCACGGCCTTCAAGGGGACTTCCCCGGGGCCGGTGAGGATCACCGGTCCGGACCAGCGCCCCTGCTTGAAGGGGCCGGCCTGGGCCGGGCTGACGATGCCCCAGCCCGGCTTCAGCGCGGCCTTTCCGGCATAAGAGGCCACCACCTGGCCGGACTCGTCCACGGCCTCGATGTTGAGCAGGAAGGCCTCGCCCGAATGCTGCGAGGCGGGCGTGGCGGCCAGGTTGAAGCGCCTGGGGATGGAGCCGGCGGGCCCCTCGAAATGGGCCAGGCCGGCCTCGACGTCGGCCAGCACGGTCAGCAGGCGCAGGAAACCCACCACCGAAAAGACCCGGTGGATCTTGGGGCTGAGCCCCACGAAGACCAGGTCGCCGCCCCCCTGGCGGAAGTGGTCCACCATCCCCAGGAAGGAGCCCAGCCCGGACGAGCTGATGTAGTCCAGGGCGGCCAGGTCCATGACGATCTTCATGCGCTTCTGCTGCTTGAGGCCCTCCAGGTAGGATTCCAGCTGGGCCAGGGTGGCCAGGTCGAGGGAACCCTGCACCGAAACGACGGTAACGGAAGGCGCTTTCTGGATGGTGCTCGATTTCAATTCGAGTTTGGACACGGGACTTCCCTAAAAATGGGTCCTTGGCCCGGGACCGCCGAGGTTCATGGCAGGCCGAATTCCCGCACGGCCTCCTCCTCGGCCGCGAAAATCCTGAAGATGCGGAGGAAGCCAAGCACCTGGAAAATCTTCTGCAGCTTGGGCGACAGGCCCACGAAGAAGATGTCCCCTCCGTGCGAGCGGACCTCCTCCAGGACGCCGATGAAGGCCCCCAGCCCGGCGCTGGAGATGTAGTCCAGCTGCGAGAGATCCACCACCCAGTGGTACTGACCCGCTTCCATCGTTTCCTTGAAGCGGCCCTCCAGCTGCGACACGGTCACCGCGTCCAGGTGGCCTCCCAGGGCGAACACGGTGGCCTGCCGGCCGAAAGCCGAAGCCTTGATTTCAACGGAAAATGCTGCCATATCCTCCTCGCCGAAAATGGATCACTGAGGGTCAGGCGGCGCCGGCGCGGCGCAGGATGACCAGGGTGATGTCGTCGTTTTGCGGAGCCCCCTGGGTGAAGGCCGTGATGTCCGCCACCAGGCTTTCGGTGAGGCGGTCGAAGCCCTGGCGGCTGTGCCGGGCAAGGGAATCCAGGAAGCGCGCCTCCCCGTATTCCTCGTTCTTGGAATTCATGGCCTCGGTGACCCCGTCGGTGTAGAGCACGAACAGGCTTCCCGGCTCCAGGGTCAGCTCGAAGTCTTCCACGAAAAACAGGTCCTGGGGGGCCATCCCCAGGGCCATGCCCTCCGGAGCCACGGCCTGCAGTCCCCTTCCCTCCGACAGCACGAAGGCCGGGTTGTGGCCCCCGTTGGCGCACTGCAGCCGGTTGGAGGCCGGGTCCAGCACGCAGTAGAACATGGTGACGAACATGCCCTTGCGGATGTCGGGCTGGATGACCTCGTTGGCCTTGCGCAGGGTGTCTCCGGGCAGGCTGTTGGAAAGGGCCTGGGCCCGCAGCACCGAGCGCGCCATGGTCATGCCCAGGGAGCCCGGCACGCCCTTGCCCGAAACGTCCGCCACGGTGAAGGCCAGGCGCCCGTCCGGCAGGGGGATGAAGTCGTAGTAGTCGCCGCCCACCTCCTTGGCAGGCTGGTAGAAGGCGGCCACCTGGTAGCCCGGGATGCGGGGGGTGGTCTTGGGAAGCAGGGCCTTCTGGATCTCCTGGGCGATGGAAAGTTCCTGCTGGATGCGCTGCTTCTCCAGCAGTTCCTCCTGGGCCTGGCGCAGGCTGGCCGTCATCTGGTTGAAGGAAGAGGCCAGGATGCCCAGTTCGTCGCGCGAGCGCACCTTGATCTGGGTTTCGAGGTTGCCGCCCCCGATGGCCAGGGCGCCCTGGGTGAGGCGCCTCACCGGCCGCACGATGAAGCGCGAAAGAAGGACCGCCCCCAGCACCCCCGCCACCAGGAAGAAGAGGGCCAGGGCGCCGGCGTACTCGACGAACTGCACCACGGCCTGCTGGATCTCGGACTGGGACAGGGCCAGGAAGGCCGTGCCCAGCTTCACCCCGCTCTTCTCCACCGGGGCGCTGAAGGCCAGGATGGACCTTCCGCTGGCCGGGTCCTTGGCCTCCTCCACCGAAAAGCCCTCGGGCAGGCCCTGCATGGCCAGGGGCCTGCCGTCCGGCTGGAGGAACTTCTGGCCGATCCTGGACATGTCGTTGCAGGCCTGGATGGTGCCGTTCTGGTCGGCCAGCACGGCGTAGACCATGGCCTCGTTCTTCATCGCGTCGTTGACGAAGGTGGCCAGCTTGAGGGGGTTGAGCACCAGCAGGTCGCTGGCGCTGTAGGAGGCCAGGTTGCGCACGATGATGAGGCCCCGGTTGGTGGTCTCCTTGAGCAGGGCCTGGCGGGCCTGCAGCACCAGGAAACCCGACAGCAGGGAAAGGGACACCACCATCAGCGCCGAAATCGCGGCCGCCAGCTTCTGGGCGATGGAAACGCCAATGCGCGGCGGCGGCGCGGCGGATAGGGTCTTTTCAGGCTGGTCTTTGGCGCTCATCCTCGGCTCCGTTCCTTCAGGGCTTTGAGTTCGGCCTGGGCCTGGTCGATGCTGCGCCGGGCGTCCAGGTACTGGGGGTTGCGCTTGAGGAGGTCCTGCCAGACCTGGATGGCCTGGGGGGTCTTGCCGGCGAGGTAGAGGCCGACCCCCTTGAAGTACATGTCCTTGGACTCCTCGGCCGAGAGCTTCTGCCTGGCCACCGATCCCGTCAGGCTCTTCATCAGCGCGTTGGCGGACACCTGGTTGGGGTCCAGGTCCAGGAGAT
>JAJYGY010000094.1 GCA_021790555.1 bacterium | reverse complement strand
GTGTGACCGCGGGGGTTCAGCGTCCGCTTCGGCGGCCTCGTCCCATGGGCCGCCACGCCGTTGCCGCTTTCCAATGATCTTCCGGGTTCCGGGCTGCCTTCCGGCGCGTGAATCCTTCCTGGCTGGCAACCGTGGCGCTCATTCCCCGAAAAGTTCTGCTGTCGCTGCCGGCCTTCTGCTGCCTTTTTTTCGCCGCCCATGGCCTTTCCGCCGCCGTCAGCTACGACGGCGACGCCGTGACCTGGAACGACGCGGCCCCGGGCTCGGGGTCGGTGTCGCATCCCTTCGCCGTGGGGGCCGGCAGCAACCAGGTGCTCTTCGTGGTGGTGGACCAGGAATCCTCCACCACCAACGCCGTCACGTTCGGCGGGTCGCCCATGACCCTGCTGCGCAGCGACTTCCAGCCCGGGGTGGTCGCCAACCTCGTCTCCACCTACTACCTGGTCAACCCGCCCACCGGCTCGCAGACCCTGCAGGTCACTCCGACCGGCGGCTACTACACCGGTCCCATGGCCACCACGGCCTTCTCCTACTCGGGCGTGGACCAGGCCAGCCCCTTCGGGGCCGTCGCCGGGACCACCGGGCAGCCCAGCGGAACCCCTTTTTCCCTTTCCCTGAACGTCACCCCCCAGAGCAACGCCGGCACCATCCTCGAGCTGAGCGACATGGCCTGCTGTTCCTCGCAGAACACCTTTTCGGTGACCAACGGCACCACACGGACCACCGCCGTTGAATCGGAGGTGAATCCCCATGAGATGGGCCTGGCCGACTGGTCCCCGGGGAGTTCCGGAACCCCGGTGAGTTTCTCGCATTCCTATTCCGGCGGGGGGTCCTGCGGCACCAGCGCCTTTGTCATGCAGGCCGTGGAGCTTCTGCCCGCCAGCTGTCCGTCGCCGGCGCTGGTCTCGGGAACCGCCTTCTACTGGGTCCTGAACGGCTCCCAGAACACCTTTGTCACCACCTACACGGCGGGTTCAGGCGCCAACACCCTGCTCTTGGTGCGGACCTACTACGAATATGGGACCACCTACCCCATCAGTTCGGTGACCTTCGCGGGGGTGGCCCTGACCCAGGCCGCGGGGGCGGACTTCACCGCCTACAACGGCTACAGCATGCGCACCTGGTGGATGGCCAATCCGCCCTCCGGCGGCGCCAACACCTTCGCGGTCAATTTTCCCTCCAGCCAGAACCCCAACATGACGGTCCTGATCGGCACCTACAGCGGCGTGGACCAGGCCAATCCCATCGGCACGGTCTCCAACCTGAGCCAGACGGCGGGTGTCACCAGCTTCACCAATTCCTTCAGCATCCTGGCTTCCAACAGCCTGCTGGACGACTTCCTCACCCTCTCCACGGGCGGGGGGGTGAGCGCCACCATCACCCCGGGGAGCGGGCAGGCCTGGGAGGAGCAGAACCTGGCGGGCGGCTCCCAGCCCGCGACCTTCTGGGATCTGAAGGCGGCCACGGCCTCCGGCGCCCAGCAGATGAGCTACACCTACAGCTATTCGCTGACCAATTCCTTTTCCCAGGCCGTGGAGATCCGGGCCGCGGCCTGCATCCCCACGCCCACCGACACGCCCACCATCAGCCCCACCTTCAGCATGTCGCCGACGGCGACGCCGACCCCCACCTGGACGGCCACCTCCACGGCTTCCCCCACGGCCACTCCAAGCCCCACCTTCACCGCGTCGCCCACGGCGACCCCCACCTGGACGCCCACGGCGACGCCTTCGGCCACGGGCACCGCCACCCCCAGCGCCACCCCCAGCTCCACCGGGACCGCCACCCCCAGCCCCAGCTTCACGCCCAGCGGGACGGCCACCGCCACCCCGACCATCACGCCCACCCCCACCTGCGGCGGGGGAAGCCCCCCCGTTTTCGTGGGGGGGGCCAACCTCTTCGGCAACCAGCAGACCGTCAGTGGACAGTATTCCAACTACGGCTACACCGTGCCCGCCTCCACCGGCAACGCCCTGGTGCTGGTGAAGATCGACGAGGACGCGGCCGCGGTTCCCGTTTCGGCCATCAGTTTCGGGGGCGTTCCCCTTTCCCTCTGGGCCAGCGCCACCGACAACAGCGGCGGCGGCAACATGCTCCTCTACTACCGCACCGCGCCCGTGCTGGCGGCCGGCGCGGCCGACCTGAGCGTCACCCTCACCGCCGCCCCCGCCGCGGTGAACTGGAACATCCAGATCCAGGTGTACGGGGGGGTGGACCCCTCCACGCCCTTCGGGGCGAGCAGCACCGCCACCGCGACGGGTCCGGCCTTTTCCGACTCCCTCACCACGCAGAAGGACGACAGCACGCTGGTGGATTTCCTGGTGGACGCCTCCACGGCCATCACGTCCGTGTCGGCCACCGGGGGGGCCCAGTACCCCACGTCCGTGACGGCCGCCACGGCCGGCTACAACGTGTGGTCGGACTACGCCGCCGCCGGGGCGGCCGGTCCCCAGAGCCTGACCTACGCCTGGACCCCCCTGGGCCAGACCATCCAGTCCTGGCTGGTCGAACTGAGGGCGGCGGGATATCCCTGCCCCACCTCCACCTTCACCTCCTCGCCCACCTCCAGCGTCACCCCGACCTCCACGCCGACCTCCACCGCCAGCCCCACGGCCACGATCAGCCCCACCTTCACCCAGACCGCCACCCCGGTGGTCAGCTCCGTCTGGCGCGTGGTGGCGGGCAGCGGGGTGGGATACACCGACAGCCAGGGCAACGTCTGGAGCGGTGCCACGAATTTTTCCGCCGACTCCTGGTACGACACCACCACCGCCATTTCGGGATGCCTGCCCGGGGCCACCGACCAGTACCTGTACCAGAACCAGGCCTGGGCCTCGCCCGACCTCACCTTCACGGCCAACGTGCCTCCCGGGTCCTACCAGGTGACCCTGAAATTCGCCGAAACCTATTTTTCCTCGGCCGGGCAGAGGGTTTTCGACGTGTCCATCAACGGCACCCAGGTGCTGACGAATTTTGACGTCTTTTCGGCGGCGGGCGGGGCGGACAAGGCCCTGGACGAGGTGTTCGACAATGTCTCGCCTTCGGGCGGGCTGATCACCATCCAGTTCGGCCCTGCCACCGCCAACAGCCCGATGGTGGACGCCATCCAGATCATTCCCCAGCCTCCCACGCCGACGCCCACGCCGACGGACAGCCCCACCTTGACCGCGACGCCCACGGCGACACCCACCGGGACGCCGACGGGCACCCCCACTGGAACCTCCACCCCAAGCCCCACCTTGACGCCGACCCTGGGCGCCTGCCAGATCGGCACGGTGGCCGGCAATGGCACGGCGGGATACCTGGGCGACGGGGGCAGGGCCACCGGGGCGGAAATCAACCAGCCCTATGGAATCGCCGTGGATGCGGCCGGCAACCTTTATATCGGGGATTCCGGGAACAACGTCGTACGCAAGGTTTCCGTTTCGGGGATCATCACCACCATCGCGGGAGACGGCACGCCCGGTTACACCGGGGACGGCAGCCCGGCCACCTCCTACGAGCTGCAGGCCACCCAGGGTGGCCTGGCGGTGGACGGCGCGGGAAACGTCTACTTGGCCGACACGGAGAACTACCGCATCCGTGAAATCACCGCGGCCGGCGCCATCAAGACCGTGGCGGGAACGGGTGTGGACAGCTACACCGGGGACGGCGGGCCGGCCACGGCGGCCGATATCAGCAACGTGTCGGGCCTGTGCCTGGACGGGGCGGGGAACCTCTATTTCTGCGACGTGGCGAACAACCGCATCCGCGAGGTCTCCAGCTCGGGTATCATCACCACCATCGCCGGC
>JAJYGY010000222.1 GCA_021790555.1 bacterium | reverse complement strand
CCGGAAAGGGCCTGGACGCCGCGCCGGTAAAGGGCCTCATCCCCGGCCGACACGGCGGCCTGGCGGGCCTTGCGGCCGGCCCCGCGCTTCTCCATTTCCTTGCGGGCCTTGGCCAGGAAGTCCCGGGCCGTGGAATTGCCGGGGTCCAGTTTCAGCACCTGCTCCCAGGCGTCGCGGGCCTTGGCGAAGTCGCCGTTCAGGTAGGCGTCGGTTCCCTGCTTCAGCAGGGACTCGCTTCCGGACTCCACCACGGAATCCAGGTTGGCCCTGGCGTCGGCGTTCTTGGGGTTTTCGGCCAGCAGCCTGCGGTACTGTTCGGCCGCCTGCTCCCAGTGCCCCGAGTCACCCAGGACCACGGCCAGGTTGTAGCGCGCCTCGGGGTAGTCCCCCTGCCTGGCCTCCAGGGCCTTGTTGAAATTTTCCACCGCGCCGGCCACGTCGCCCTGTTCGTAGTCCAGAAAACCCAGGTTGTAGTAGGCAGGGGCGATCTTGGGGTCCAAGGAAACGGCCTTCTGGAAGTCGCGGCGGGCCTGGTCGGTGTCCTTCAGCTGGTAGGCCGCGAAGCCCATGCCGTAGTAGGCCGACCCGTCGGAAGGGTTCAGGGCCGCGGCCCGCCGGCCGGCCTGCATGGCCTGGGCGTACCGCCCCTGCTGGTTGTACAGGGAACACAGGCTGCCCGCCGCCACCGCGTCCTTGGGGTCCAGCCGGCCGGCCTGTTCGAAATAGCCCAGGGCCTGGTCGGCCTTGCCGGCCTTCTGGCAGAGGATGCCCAGGTTGTCCAGCAGTTTGGGGTCGCGCGGATCCATGGACTGGGCCTTGCGGTAGGCCTGGATGGCCTCGTCCAGCTTTCCCTGCTTGGCCAGGGCCAGGCCCAGGCCCACCTGGGAATCCAGGCGCCTGGGGTCCTGTTGAAGCGACCTGCCGAAGGCCTGGCCGGCGTCCGCCCACTTGTCCTCGCGCGACAGCACCTTGCCCAGCAGCTCCCAGGCCTGGGGGTCCTTGGGGCCCAGGGAGACGCACTTGCGCATGGCCCCCTCGGCCTTGGAATACTGGCCGGCCTGGTAATAGAGCACCCCCAGGTTGAACTGGATGTTGGGGTTGGACGGTTCCAGCTGGGCCTTGCGCCGCCAGGTGGAGATGTCGCCGGCCTTCAGGGGCGAGCCCAGGGCCAGGCCCAGCAGGGCCGCCAGGACGGCGGCGCGCGCGCGGATATTTCCGGTCATGAAACTCCTCCCAGGGAACGTCATTGGATCCACCGGTTCTTTGAGCCTTATTCCATCTCGTAGGGCAGCGGCTTGAAACGCGCCTCACCGGCCGGCCTGGCCGGGCCAGGGGCCGCGACCGTGGGCCGGTCCAGGGCCTGGGCCGGCCGCGTCACCGGCCTGGAAAGGCGGCCCGCTCCGGCGGGGCGCGGCGCGCGGACACGCTCTCCGGAGCGGTGCACCACCACCTCCACCCTGCGGTTGAGGCGGCGGCCCCGCTCGGTCCGGTTCGAAGCCGCGGGGTTCGCCGCCCCGAAAGCCCTGGCCACCAGGGCCCTGGGGTCCGCCGAAAGCCCGTCCAGCAGGGCGCCCAGGACCGCGTTGGCCCTCTCCTGCGAAAGCTTGGTCCTGTCCGGGCTGCCCTGCTCCACGCCGTCGGTGTAGCCGTTGATCTGGACTTCCTCCGGGCCTCCCGCCTGGATGATGCCGGCGAGCCGCCGGAGGGCCTTCAACTGTCCCGTGGTGAGCGCCGCGCCGTCGGGCGGGAAGTAGACCACGCAGGTCCACACCTGGGCGTCCATCGATTCCGGAAAGGACACCGAGGATGCCGGCGCCGTGGGGGCCGCCGGCGCCAGGGCCGCGGCGAAGGCCTGGTTTGTGACCACGCTTCCCCGCACCACCCGGCTGCGGCCCTGGGGGTCCACCGTGCGCAGCACGTACCCGGCGTCCAGGCCGTCCGCCAGGGGCCGGCCCTCGGAATCCGTGGCCTGCCAATGGATGTTGTCCGGTACCGCCCCCTTGCCGGAATAGACCTTCACCACCTTGCCGCTTGCGTCCACCACCTTCAGTTCCCACTGCTTCACGGGCCGGCTGGAAACGTCGCTCAAGTCGAAGTCCGCGCCGGCCAGCTGGCTGCCATCCATCCCCTTCAGGCTGGGCCGCACGACCGGGCCGGGACCAGACCGCTCGGGGGAGGAGCGCAGGGCCATGTCCCCGCCCAGGCCCAGGCCTTCGAGGTCCTCCCCGGAACCGAAGGCCGCCTGCGACGGCGGTTTCAGGATCGCCTTGCGGGTGAAGCTCTGCCCGTCCGCCGTCACCGTCCGCAGGGTGTATCCAAGGGCCTGGTCCGCCACGGGCCGGCCCTTTTGGTCCAGGCCGTTCCAGGTGATGCCCTGGGGAAGCGGGCCCGTGCCCTTGAAGGTGCGCAGCGCCTCACCCTTGGAATCGGTGATGGTCAGCTCCCATTGCCTGGCCGGCGCGCCCTGGATTCCCCGCAGGCTGAACCGGGCGTGCCGGATGCGCCGGGTGCGCGGGTCGGTCAAAAGGTGCGTCACCCTGGCCTGTCCGCCTTCGCCGCCCTGCCCGGCGGCCGGCTCTTCCCCGCCGCCAAAATCCAGGGACAGGGCGAGGATTTGGCGGGTGAAATCCACCCCGGCCCGGGCCTGCTGGGGCGCCAGGATGGCGTAGTCAAGCCGGTAGCCGGTGCCGAACAGCCGCGCCTTCAATCCCAGGCCGCCGCAAAGGTAGAGGGCCGATCCCTGAGCCTGGGTGGCGCCGGCCCTCAACGCGAGGTGGCCGCCGAAAATTCCCTGGCTGGCGCCGGCGCGCCATTGCGGCACCGGGCCGGTGTCCGGACCGTCGCTTTGGTCCATCTGAACCGCCAGGGAGGAGGCCGACCGCGACTTCCAGGCCAGCCCCGCCTGAAGCAGGGCGGGCTGCAGTTCCGAAAGGCCGGTGCTCCAGCTCAGGGCCGAGGCCAGGTCGATGGCGTCCACGCCCGCGACCAGCCGGTCTCCCAGGGATTCAGGCAGGGGCAGGACGCATTGGGCGCCAAGGTCCATGGCCCATCCCGAAAGCCCGCCCGGGTCCGCGCTCAAAAACTTCTGGCTGGTCCCCAGCGAAAAAAAAGGCCCAACCGGAACGGCCATGCTCAGGGCCGCCTGGTTGACGCGGAAGGCGGCGCCCTGGAAATAACGGCTGTCCGTGGCCGAGAAACCAAAAAAGCCGAGGTCCCCGTCCGGTCCGGCCAGGGCCAAGGCGCTGTGCCAGGGGCCTTGCTGGCCTTCCGGCCCGGTCATCATGGTGGCCTGCCAGTCCTTCAGGGACGCCAGGCCGGCAGGATTCCAGAATGCCGACTCGACACTTCCCTGATCCGCCGCCACGGCCCCCGCCAGGCCCATGCTTCGGGCTCCAAAGCCCAGGGGACCGCTGTTCGTGGTCAGACCCAGGGCCCAGCAGGGCGCGAAAAGACCGAGCAACAGCAGTGGAATCCGCTTCCAAAGGCGCATGCCAACTCTCAAAAATCCAGTGGCCAAATATACCACAAAACTTACAAGAAAAAGTGGTTTTCTTTTTCCACGATCCAGGTCAGCGGGCGACGGCGAGCTTGAACACCTTGGACAGCCTGCTTCCAGGGACCTGGAATTGAATGAAATAAACGCCGTCCGCCATGGAGGCTCCACCCGGAAGGTCCAGGTTCCACAGGAAGGGCTGGGAACCCGAAAGCAGGCCCAGGTCTTCCACCAGTTCCCCGGAAAGGTTGTACACCTTCACCCGCACGGGCACGGAAGGCTGCCAATAGAGGCGGACCGACTGGCCGGC